>JAJDNX010000034.1 GCA_022340485.1 Gammaproteobacteria bacterium
CGCCAGGCCGCCCAGCATGCCGGCAGGGATTTGCCACTGTATCACTCTCATTTGCAGCAACCACAAGCCGCCGATCATGAACCACAGATTGATCCACTCCCATTGCGCCCCGGCAAAACTGCCAAACAGGGAGCTGTCCCGCATTTCGCTGAGTGTCTGGCTCAATCCAAGCCGCATCTTGATGTCATCCATGGGAGTGGCCATGGTCAGTGTATCCAACGTCTGGTCAGCAGACAGGCCGGCGCCAAACACATGAACCAGTGTATCGCTAAGGCTGAGACCAGCGCCGGGTACCGGCCAGAGTGACAGTTCCAGAGGAAAGGAAATCAGCAGCACCACATAACCGGCCATGGCCGGGTTGAAGGGGTTATAACCCAGGCCTCCGTAGAGTTGTTTTGCAATCACGATGGCAAACAGGCTGCCGATGACAGGAATCCACCACGGGACCAGAGGCGGGAGTGCCAGTGCCAGCAGCACCCCTGTGAGCAGCGCGCTGCCATCCAGCAGCGTGGTCACGGGACGCTTGCGCAACATCAGTACTATGGCTTCGGCTGCCAGGGCGCTAAGGCTGGCGAGCAGGATATTGATCAGGCTGCCCCAGCCGAAAATGCAGCAGATATATGCGGTGCCCGGCAATAACGCCAGCAGCACACGCTGCATCATCGCCGGGACGCTGTCAGATGCCGGCAGGTGCGGTGAACTGTAGGTTTTGAATTCCATTATCCAGTGCTGTTGTCCTTGTTCTTTTGCTGGCGGCGTTTATCAGCTGCGGCAATCAACTGTTGTTGCTCTGCAGTCAGGTTGTCGACGTTTTTCGGCGCCGTGGCGGCCAGTTCCTTTTTGCGTTTCACCCGCTCCAGTGCTGCCTGTATGGTTGCCTTCTTTAATTCGCTGCTGCCGTCATCCCCGGTGAGTGCCTGCTTCTTTCTGGCCATGCGTGCCTCGCGCTCCTGTTTGATGCGGTCGAGGCGGCTGAGGCGCGCCTCGTGCCGTTGCCGCGCGAGGTCGGAAGCCAGGGTGCGCTTCTCGCGTGCCCAGATTTCTGCCTTGGCATGCCGATAATACTGCACCAGCGGGATGTGGCTTGGACAGACATAGGCACAGCAACCACACTCTATGCAGTCAAACAGGCTGTAATCCTGTGCGGCGTCAAGATTATTACTGTGGGCATACCAGTACAGTTGTTGCGGCAGCAGCTCGGCCGGGCACACCTCGGTACACTTGCCGCAACGGATACAGGGTTGTGCCGGTGGAGGTGCCGGCATTTCCTTGCGGGTCACCGCGAGAATGCAGTTCATGGTCTTGGTAACGGGGATATGGTCGTCGCTTACGGCATAACCCATCATGGGGCCACCAATCAGCAGGCGCTCCACGTCTTGTGTATAGCCGCCAGCGCAGGCAATCAGGTGACTGACCGGTGTGCCGACCAGAGTTTCGAAGTTCTGTGGTCGCAGCACACCTTCGCCGGTCACCGTGACGATGCGCGACAGCAGCGGTTGCTGCCTGATAACCGCGTTATAGACCGCCGCGGCGGTGCCGACGTTCTGGCAAATGATGCCGATGTCCGCCGGGAACCCCTGGCTGGGCACTTCCCGTCCGGTGAGTATCTTGATCAACTGGCGTTCACCGCCGCTTGGGTAGATTTCCGGGACCCGTGTTATCGTGATGCCGGTTTCATTGTTTGCCGCCAGTACCGTCCGCAGTGCTGTCTCGGCTTCCGGCATGCCGTCTTCAATGGCAATGATGCAGTTCTGCGGCCGCACGGCATGTTGCAGGACCCTGACACCCTCGATGACCTCGGCGGCACGTTCCTGCATCAGCCGGTTGTCACAGGCGATATAGGGTTCGCACTCGACGGCGTTGATCAGTAGCATTTCGATCCCGTCTGTGCTGCAACCCAGTTTGACGTGCGTGGGGAACCCGGCGCCCCCCAGCCCGACAATGCCTGCCCCGCGGATGTGGTCACAGAGTTCATCTGCTGGCATACGGGTATAGTCAAGCGCCGCTGGCCTTGTGTCGCGGTATCGATCCAGGCCGTCGGTTTCGAGGACGATACAGGGCGCACGCAGGCCGGAGGGGTGGGGAACCGGGCGTTCTTCAACAGCAATGACTGTGCCGGAACTGGAGGCATGCACGGCGGCACTGATTTTTCCGACCTGCCGGGCGATCAACTGGCCCTTGTAAACTGCGTCCCCCGGCTGTACCAGGCATTCCGCCGCTGTCCCTATGTGCTGCTGCAGAGGTATTGTCAGGAGCGGCGGCACGCCAGCCGGCAAAATCGGTCTCGCCGCAGTAAGTTCACGGTGACCTGTCAGCTTCAAACCGCCGTGGAAGGTCTCGAGGTGGTCGAATGAGACGCTGGCCGGGCGACGGAAACTGGTAGCAGAATCAACCATGTCGAGCCTTCAGCGGCGCCTGATCCGCCGGCATTGGCCACACCCAGTTAGCAATCGTGGGTTGCAGCGGGACGACGTGTATGCACTCGACCGGGCAGGGTGGTATGCACAGGTTGCAACCGGTGCATTCATTGCGGATAACGGTGTGCATTTGCTTGGCAGCACCGACAATGGCATCCACCGGGCAGGCCTGAATGCATAAAGTGCAACCGATGCAGAGTTGTTCGTCAATGACCACCACGGTTTTTTCGGAATGCTCGCCATGCTCGGGATTCAGCGGTTTCGGATCCTTGCCCAGCAGGTCTGCAAGCGCCTGGATGGTGGCTTCGCCGCCGGGCGGGCACTGGTTGATATCCGCTTCACCTGCCGCGATCGCCTCTGCATAAGGACGGCATCCGGCATAGGTACACTGGCCGCATTGTGTTTGCGGCAACAGGGCGTCGATCTGGTCAACTACCGGGTCACTGTCGACGTGAAAACGAATCGCCGCATAGCCAAGCACCAGTCCAATCAGCGCCGCAAGTATTCCCAGTGCAATTAACGCGGTCAGCATGGTATCAAGGCTAGCAATCCGAGCATTAACTAACAGTCATCAGCCCTTGATCAGCCCGGAAAAACCCATGAAGGCCAGCGACATGAGACCGGCTGTTACCAGTGCAATGGCGGAGCCCCGAAACGGGACCGGGACATCGGCTGCCGCAACCCGCTCACGAATCGCTGAGAACAGGATCAGCACCATGGAAAAGCCGACCGCGGCACCGAATCCGTAGACCGCTGACTCGATAAAATTAAAGTGTTGCTGTACGTTCAGCAAGGCCACCCCGAGCACGGCACAGTTGGTCGTGATCAAGGGCAGAAAGATCCCCAGCACCTTGTAGAGCAGTGGGCTGGTCTTGTGCACCACCATCTCCGTGAACTGCACCACAGCGGCGATCACCAAGATAAAGGTCACGGTCCGCAGGTACTCAAGCCCCAGTGGTTCGAGTAGATACTCATTGGCGAGGTAACTGCAGATGGAAGACAGTGTCAGAACGAAGGTGGTTGCCAGCGCCATGCCGGTTGCCGTATCGACACTGCGGGATACACCCATGAACGGGCACAGGCCGAGGAACTTTACCAGGACAAAGTTATTGACCAGCACGGTGCTGACCAGAATGAGGGCAAGTTCAGTCATTGCGCTAGCGGCTCGCCAAGGCCTGGAGTTTTTAATATCCGTATATTCAACAGCATAAGAAACCTACTTAACGCGCATTCCGGGTTGTGCGCCTGCATCGGGATGCAGCACGAACAGCTCGCTGCCCCCCGGGCCTGCCGCCAGCACCATGCCCTCGGAGACACCAAAGCGCATCTTCCGCGGGGCGAGGTTCGCGACCATCACGGTTAATTTACCCTCCAGTGTCTCGGGCGTATAGGCGGACTTGATTCCGGCATAGACAGTACGGGTCTCACCGCCGATGTCGAGTGTCAGCTGCAGCAGCTTGTCAGCACCCTCGACATGCGCCGCGTGTGTGATACGAGCGATACGCAGGTCAACTTTTGCAAAGTCCTCGTAGCTGATGGTGTCTGCAATCGGATCCTGCTGCAGCACAGCACTTGACGCTTTTGCGGCGGCTTCAGTGCTGCCAAGACTTTCTTTCGATTCATCCAGCATGGCTTCGATTTTCTCCCCTTCAACACGTGTCATCAGCGGCTTGAATGCAGTAATGGTGTGGGCACTCAGGGGTGACTCGATGGCATCCCATGTCATGGCCGGCAGATTCAGGAAGCGCTCCACCTCGGCCGCCATTACCGGCAACACCGGCTGCAGGTAGGTCATCAGAACGCGAAACAGATTCAGCCCGACGCTGCAGACAGCCTGAACGGTTTGCTCCTGGTCTGGCTGCTTTGCCAGCACCCAGGGCTTGTTGGCATCGATGTACTGGTTGGCCCTGTCCGCCAGCGCCATGATCTTGCGCAGGGCGTGACCGAATTCGCGGTTCTCATACTGCTCGGCAATGTCATTGCCCTCGTCTACAAAGGACCGATACAGCCCGGGCTCAGTGCATTCGTCCGCAAGGCGCCCTGCAAAACGCTTGTTGATAAAACCGGCACAGCGGCTGGCAATGTTGACAACCTTGCCCACCAGGTCGCTGTTAACGCGTGCCACGAAATCCTCGAGGTTCAGGTCAATGTCATCCACGCCGCTGCCAAGTTTGGCTGCAAAGTAGTAGCGCAGGTATTCCGGGTTGAGGTGGTCCAGGTAGGTACGTGCCTTGATAAAAGTACCACGCGACTTGGACATTTTCTGGCCATCCACGGTGAGAAAGCCGTGTGCAAAGATTGCCGTGGGGGTACGAAAGTCCGCACCCCTGAGCATGGCCGGCCAGAACAGGGCATGAAAGTTGATAATGTCCTTGCCTATAAAATGATACAGCTCCGTAGTCGAAGCACGGCCCCAGTAGTGTTCGAAATCCAGCCCCTCTGTCCGGTCACAGAGGTTCCTGAAGCTCGCCATGTAACCGATCGGGGCGTCCATCCAGACATAGAAAAACTTGTCGGGATGTCCGGGGATCTCGAAACCGAAGTAGGGTGCATCCCTGGAAATGCCCCATTCCTGCAGGCCCTCACTGAACCACTCTTCTACCTTGTGGGCGACTTCCGGTTGCAGGTGACCAGCCTTGATCCACTGTTTCAACATGTCTTCGAAGTCGGTCAACTTGAAGAACAGGTGCTCGGTTTCCCTTTCAACGGGTGTAGTACCGGAGATGGCGGACACCGCATTCTTTAACTCGGTGGGGGCGTAGGTGGCGCCGCAGACCTCGCAGTTGTCGCCATACTGGTCCGGTGCACCACAGCGCGGACATTCACCCTTGATGAAGCGGTCCGGCAGGAACATGTTTTCCTGGGCGTCATAGGCCTGCGTAATGGTGCGGGAGGTAATATGGCCGCCAGCCTGATTGCGCTCAAATATCAGCTCGGAAAACCTCCGGTTTTCCTCCGAATGGGTCGAGTGATAATTGTCAAAGGCAATGCCGAAGTCGGCAAAGTCCGCCTGGTGTTCCTGTGAAGATTGTGCGATCAGCGCCTCCGGGGTGATACCCTGCTGGCGGGCGCGCAGCATGATAGGCGTACCATGTGCATCATCCGCACACACATAGAGGCAGTGATGTCCCCGTAATTTCTGGAATCGTGCCCAGATGTCCGTCTGGATGTACTCCACCAGGTGACCGATGTGGATGGGTCCGTTGGCATACGGCAGGGCACTGGTGACCAGGATTGTGCGCTTTTCTTGAGTCATTCGAGGTTGTCGGGATCAAAACCCTGAAACATGTGTGAATTATCGGTCGCTAAGTATGCCATAGACCTGTCGCCGTTGTGGCATACAGGCATACCGGAATTTACCCGGTGCTAGGACGTTGCCTGCAAGATCGTGTACAATGCGCGGTCAATTTTACCGGCCCTCAGGCCGGCACTGGATTTCCCAAGGAGCATAGCAATGGCTGATGTAACCCAAGCCCGGATTGAAGAGCAACTGGCGACCTATATTGATCCATACCTGGAACGTGATCTGGTGTCTACCAAGTGCGTCAAGGACATCAAGATTGATGGCGACCAGGTAGAGGTTTCCGTGGTGCTGGGCTTCCCTGCCAAGGGTTATCATGATGACCTGGCGGCCCGGCTGAAAGCACTGCTCGAGTCCATTGAGGGTATCAACAGCGCCACCGTCAATGTCTCCACCAAGATAGCCGCGCATTCTGCCCAGAAAGGTGTCAAGCACATTGAGGCGATCAAGAACATCATCGCCGTTGCCTCCGGCAAGGGTGGGGTGGGCAAATCCACCACCGCCGTGAACCTGGCACTGGCGCTGTCGGCCGAAGGTGCGAATGTGGGCATACTGGATGCTGATATTTACGGGCCGAGCCAGCCACGCATGCTGGGGGTAAACGGTAAACCGGAATCTACCGATGGAAAGACGCTGGAGCCCATGAACAGCTATCACCTGCAGGCCATGTCCATTGGCTTTCTCGTGGATGAGGAAACACCGATGATCTGGCGTGGTCCGATGGTCACCCAGGCGCTGCAGCAGTTGTTGAATGACACCAACTGGAAAGAACTGGACTATCTGGTGATCGATCTGCCACCGGGTACCGGTGACATCCAGCTGACATTGGCACAGCAGGTGCCGGTCAGTGGTGCCGTGATTGTCACCACGCCGCAGGACATTGCCTTGCTGGATGCGCGCAAGGGGCTGAAGATGTTCGAGAAGGTAGAGGTCCCGGTACTGGGTGTAATCGAGAACATGAGCATTCATATCTGCAGTGAATGCGGTCATGAGGAGTATATCTTTGGCCGCGGCGGCGGCGAACGCATGTCGGAGGAGAACAATGCCAACTTCCTGGGTGCATTGCCGCTGGACAAGCGTATCCGTGAAGAAACCGATTCCGGCAAGCCCACAGTAGTGGCCGAGCCCGATTCCCGCATCTCGCAAATCTACCGTGAGATTGCCCGGCGTACCGCTGCCAAACTGTCGCTAAAGACCAAGGACTACGCGGCGCGCTTCCCGCAGATCGTGATCCAGAACGATTAACCATTCACCCGGGTGGCACGGTCCTGCGTTGCAAATAGGCTCGGAATGCTGATCTATCACCATACACACACCACTTCCTCGCCAATATTCGCCTGGTCTTCCGCTCACCCGAGCGATCGTTAAAAGGATAATTGCCAGAGTGGAAGCGCTGAATCATGTCGATTAAGTCGGACAAGTGGATACGCCGGATGGCCCGCGAGCACGGCATGATCGAGCCATTTGAATCGGGTCAGGTTCGGGAAAATGCAGCCGGCCGCATCGTTTCTTACGGCACTTCCAGTTATGGCTACGATATTCGTTGCTCCGACGAGTTCAAGATATTCACGAATATCAATTCGGCCATCGTCGATCCGAAGAACTTCGACGCCAACAGCTTTGTCGATATAAAGGCGGATGTCTGCATCATCCCGCCGAACTCGTTTGCGCTGGCGCGAACGGTCGAGTACTTCCGTATCCCGCGCAACGTGCTCACCATCTGTCTTGGTAAATCCACGTATGCGCGCTGCGGCATCATTGTCAATGTCACGCCGTTTGAGCCGGAGTGGGAAGGGCATGTCACACTGGAATTTTCTAACACCACACCACTGCCGGCGAAGATCTATGCCAATGAAGGTGTGGCGCAAGTGTTGTTTCTGGAGTCTGATGAAGTCTGCGAAACGTCCTACAAGGACCGTGGCGGCAAGTACCAGGGCCAGAAGGGAGTGACCCTGCCGAAGACCTAGCAGCATTTACGATCGCAACGAAAGAACACGCAACGATAAAAAATAGTGGAGGTTCAGGCTGCGATCGAGTGATTCCTGCTAAATCTCTGAGATCTGCAGGTTCGTGACAGGGCTTGAGCTTCACAAAAGAAAGTCTTTGTTCGAGTTCTTTCCTGGCCAATAATTTCAAACTAAACTGGAGTGAACCAGGTTAGCGATCGTTTTCCTCGTCCCGCAGCGAGCGGCTGAAGTCTTCCAGCTCGCTTTGGTATTCCTCGTCATCGCCGTCGCGTCGCCAGATCCGGACCGGCAGAAAGTGCAGCGCCGGAGCGAACCAGATAATCGTTTCCTGGTCGATGTCCTTGCGCAGTCTCGCGACCCTGACGGTCCTGAAGGTGCCTGCAGGCAGCTCCAGGGTTTCCTTGCCGGTAACCCGGTAACGATATTCCTTGAGTGTGCCGCCATCGGCGACCGTGTAGCTGACATCATGCCTGCCCTGATCAAGCGCAATCATCATGTCCAGTTGCGTAGCCAGTTTGTCGAGTGTTCCGGCCGGGATAGCCATTTTCCAGTGGCTTCCGGCGACATCGTTTTCAACCGTCATGGACTGCCAGTCAAATGCCAGGTTGGCCACGCGCTCGCTGTCACCACTGCGCTGATAGTGATATTGCCGTGGTCGGACTCCAGTAGCAGTGATTTCTCCACGACTGCTTTCGTATAACTCGTTACTGGTGAACCACGCGATCCAGGGGTTTGGCCAGCTGCGGAATTCGTACCGGTACCGTCCCTGTTCATCCATGTGCAAGGCGATGCTGGCGCTGCCGATGCGCAGGCCGTGCTGCTCGAGTTTGTAACTGGCCTTGAAATCCGGCAATGACCTCGCCATGGCTGCACCGGTCAGCGCCAACCCGGTGAGCAACAGCAGTGATAGGGTGTGTGTTTTCACCAGGCAGGCTCGCCCGTATTCGCAGGCAGTTGCCGTGGTTCTTTCAGAATGGCGCCGTCGAGCAGTGCCTGTCCATGGTCGTTAACTGTGAGCCGGCCTTCAGCAAACCAGCGGATGGCCAGCGGGTATAGCCGGTGTTCCTGAGTCAGAACACGTGCCGCGAGGCTGGCAGCGGTATCCTGTGGGTATACCGGCACGCGAACTTGCAGCACCACTGGTCCGCCATCCATGTCGGCGGTTACGAAATGAACACTGGCACCGTGTACCTTGCAACCGGCGTCGAGCGCACGCTGGTGGGTATTCAGTCCGGGAAAATCAGGCAGCAGTGAGGGGTGGACATTCAGCATACGTCCGCGATAATGAGCGACGAAATCCGCACTCAGGATGCGCATAAAGCCTGCCAGAATCACCAGCCCCGGTTGATAGCGGTCAATGGTCGTCTGCAACGCCTGGTCGAATGCATGCCGGTCCTTAAAGAGGGTGTGGTCGATGCTGACCGTTGCGATGCCTGCCTGTTTTGCCCGCAGCAGACCGGCTGCTTGCGGACGGTTACTGATGACGGCACGGATGTCCAGTGGCAGCTCGCCGCGGCGAACGGCTTCAATGATGGCCTGCATATTGCTGCCGCGGCCGGAGATTAGTATCACAACAGGGAGAGGAGCCGTTACAGCTTCAGTCATGGACGCGCGTTCCTTGCGGGCTGTCATGAATCCGGCAATATGCGACTAGCCCTGATACTTGACCACGGGTACGCCTTTGCCCTGAGCCACCTGGCCAATGACCCGGGCATCTTCGCCAGTGCTGTTCAAGTGTGCCAGCGCCCGGGTGGCGTCCTCTTCTGCAACACACACAACCATGCCTATGCCGCAATTAAAGGTGCGGTACATCTCTCGTGTTGCAACGTTGCCGCTGCGCTGCAGCCAGTCGAAAACCGGCCCCTGCTGCCATGTGCCGGTGTCGATGACTGCGCAGGTGTTTTCCGGCAATACTCGTGGCAGGTTCTCGGACAGTCCGCCGCCCGTGATATGGGCGAGCGCATGCACCGTGACCTGCCCAAACAGGGACAGTAATGGCTTGACGTAGATGTGCGTCGGCGCCAGCAGCCACTCCGCCAACGGCCTGCCGTCGAGGTCATCCGCCAGGGTGCTGCCGCTGACCTCGATGATCTTGCGTATCAGCGAGTAACCGTTTGAGTGCGGGCCTGAAGAGGCGAGGCCTATGAGGGTGTCGCCAGGCCTGACAGCGCTGCCATCCAGGATGGCGGATTTCTCGACGATGCCCACACTGAAACCCGCGAGGTCATAGTCTCCCGTGGCGTACATACCGGGCATCTCCGCTGTCTCGCCCCCCACCAGCGCCGCACCGGCAAGTTCGCAGCCCCTGGCGATGCCATTGATGACGGCCGTTGCAACCTCGAGGTCGAGCTTGCCGGTTGCATAATAGTCAAGGAAGAACAACGGTTCTGCGCCACTGACAACGATGTCATTGACACACATCGCGACCAGGTCAATACCAATGCTGTCATGCAGCCCGGCTTCTACGGCCAGCTTCAGCTTGGTGCCGACACCATCGGTACCCGAGACCAACACCGGCTCGCGGTAGCGCTGCAGGGGTAGTTCAAACAGTGCGCCAAAACCACCGAGTCCGGCCAATACTCCCGGACGGCGGGTTTTGGCGACTGCCGGTTTGATGCGTTCGATCAGCTCACTGCCGGCATCGATATCAACACCGGCATCCCGGTAATTTAATGCGTGCTTGTTATCTGGTACGCTCACGCGCGGACTCCCCCGATCGGCCGGATTGTGCTGGGTCGCTATGGTAGCGGCCGCCTGTAACCGGTGTAAACTGCAGAATGAGTTTCTGCCGGCGGGCATGGCGGTTATGGCCAAATTCTGCAGATACCCGTATGCTTTACGGCATTCCTCAAGCAGATGTGATAACACATGGATAACTATCAACAAAACTCTACCTGGCTGGTCGCACTTCTGTGTCTGCTACTGCTGTTGCCGGTGGTAACCGCAGATGCTGCCACCCAGGAGCTGTTCGACGCCGAGGTAGAGGTGCCGAACCAGACGGCGGGTGTGCGCAGCCGCGCACTGGGTACTGCGCTGCAGGAAGTGCTGGTGCGGGTCGCCGGTCAGGATGCTGTGCTGCAGACTGCCGCGGCGAAGCAGCTGCTGGCATCGCCCGATACGCTGGTACAGCAGTACCGCTATTTCAACGAGCCCGGCAGCGAGCCGCCACTGCTGAAGTTATGGGTGCGTTTTGACGGTGAGGCAATCCGCAAGTCACTACAGCAGCAGGGTCAGTCCTACTGGGGTAGCGAACGCCCGGATACACTGGTGTGGCTGGCTGTGGAGGATCGTGGCAAGCGGTACCTGGTTTCCGCGGATGATGGTTCCGATGTGCAGCAGCAGATTGCGCTGGCAGCGAAACAGCGAGGTCTGCCCATCCTGTTTCCATTGATGGACCTGGAAGACCAGTCACAGGTACGGTTCAGTGATATTTGGGGCGGTTTTTTTGAAAACGTAATGGCGGCATCCGGTCGATACAATCCGCAGGCTGTCCTGATTGGACGACTCAACCGCAGCCCCTCCGGTGGCTGGTCGTCGCGCTGGCATCTGCAGGTTGCGGGCAAGCCGTACGCCTGGTCTGACAGTCGCGAGCAACTGGAAAAGCTTGCACAGCAGGGGATTGATGATGCCGCAGACAGACTGGCCTCACGGTTTGCTGTCGTACACAGCGGCGGCGACCTGGACAGTGTCCGTATTTCCGTGTCCGGGGTAGATTCTCTCAACGACTATGCGCGGCTCAGTGCCTATCTCAAGGGGTTGACTGCCGTGGTTGACATGCAGGTGGCACAGGTTGCGGGTGCGGAAATTGACTATACATTGAAGCTCAACGGCAGCCTGGCTGATTTGACACGGACGGTCAGCATCGGCACCGTACTCGAGCCCGTGCAGTCCGATACGCCGGGCAGTTATCGTCTGCGCCAGTGAAGCCACGCGATATACCCAACCTCATCACGGCCTTCCGCTTTTTGCTGGTGCCTCCCGTTGTCATGCTGCTGTTGAACGAGCGCTTTGGCACTGCGCTGATCTTTTTTGGTATTGCCGGCTTCTCCGACGGGCTGGATGGCTACCTGGCGAAACATTACCACTGGACCAGTCGACTCGGCGAGCTGATGGATCCTCTGGCCGATAAACTCCTGCTGGTATCAAGCTTTGTGACACTCGGATGGCTGGGCTGGATACCGCTGTGGCTGGTGGCGGTGGTGGTGCTGCGAGACCTGGTTATTGTGGGCGGTGCGATCGTATTTCATATGCGTGTCGAACGTCTTGAAGCCATGCCGAGCATGGTCAGTAAACTGAATACCTTTGCACAGATCCTGCTGGTGCTGGCTGTTATATTCAGCCAGGGTATCCATCCGCTTCCTGCATTATTGATGGAACTGCTCATGTACAGCGTGCTGGTCACGACAATCTGGAGTGGTTTCGATTATGTCTGGACCTGGGGTCGACGGGCATGGTTTAAGCGAGACAGGGATTGAGAGGGCTGTATCACGGCATCCCTGCTGAACGGAAATGGCGTCATGCTTTTCGATGAATAGTCATCCCCAGTTGCCACTCGGTCTTGCCCTCAGGGACAGTGCGCGCTTCAACAGTTTCTATCCGGGTCAAAACCTGGAGACGGTGCATGGCTTGCAGTTGTCGGCAGCCGGCAAGGGCGAAGCACTGGTCTATGTGGCTGGCTCGGCAGGTATGGGCAAGACGCACCTGTTGCAGGCCGCGTGCTACGAAGCGGTGCGCTGCGGGCGCACCACGTGCTACCTGCCGTTACAGGAGCTCCTTGAGTTTACGGCATCCGTATTCGATGATCTCGAACAACTGGACCTGGTTTGCATCGATGACGTAACCACGATTGCCGGACACGAGGGCTGGGAACACGGTTTATTCACCCTGTTTAACCGTGTCCGAGAAAGCGGTGGTACGCTGCTGGTTGCCGGCGAGAGACGTCCGGACCGGGCTGGTTTTCGGTTACGCGACCTGGTATCGCGATTAGGCTGGGGTGTAATCTATGTCTTGAAGCCGCTCGCCGATCACGAGGTTATCGCGGCACTCGGTTGCCGGGCACGGGCGCGAGGATTACAGTTGCCGCAAGAAACGGCACAGTACCTGCTGCGACGTTTTCCTCGCGACCTGCCAACACAAGTGGCGCTGTTCGACACCCTCGACACTGCCTCACTGATCGAACAACGCCGCCTGACGGTACCCTTCGTCAAATCGGTGCTCGATAACAAGCTGACAGGCCGCTAGAGAAATTGTAGTAATGCGGGCGCGGATAGCCAAGCGCTACGGTTCGCGTGTGACGAATTGGCTCTGCAGCGAACATGAATATCAACTCTATACGCCACGATAACTAATGAAATTACAAACAATTTTCCCATTTCTCGCCTGGATTAAATATACCACCAGAGAATCCGTCAAGGCAGATTTTCTGGCCGGACTGACAGGCGCAGTCATCGTGCTTCCGCAAGGGGTGGCATTTGCAACCATTGCCGGATTGCCGCCCGAGTATGGTTTGTATACAGCGATGGTCACCCCGATTATTGCTGCGTTATTCGGTTCGTCACTTCATCTGGTGTCGGGCCCTACGACGGCCATATCCATTGTCGTCTTTTCTGCAGTCAGTCACCATGCACAACCCGGTTCTCCGGAATTCATCACGCTGGCATTAACCCTTACCTTTCTTGCAGGCCTCTATCAATTGATATTTGGACTCGCCCGTATGGGTGCACTGGTAAATTTTGTGTCCCATACCGTGGTTGTCGGTTTCACAGCAGGCGCGGCAATTTTGATAGCGACCAGCCAGATGAAACATATTACGGGTATTGAGGTGCCCAAAGGGGAGTCATTCCTGCATACCTGGGTCGATCTGTATTACGGGGCAAGTCACATCAACCTGTATCTTGTCATGATTGCACTGGTCACAATGGTTACCGCGATCCTTGCCAGGAGGCTGGCGCCGAGATCACCAGGTTTGCTTATCGGTATGGTTGCTGGCAGTGTGCTGGCCCTTTTTCTCAAGCAGTTTACCGATGACATCAGTCTGGTAGGGGAGATACCTGCCCACTTACCGCCACTGTCATCACCGGAATTTTCACTGAACACCATAAGAATGCTTGCGCCGGATGCATTTGCGGTTGCATTGCTCGGGCTGATAGAGGCGGTGTCGATCAGTCGTGCCGTAGCAACCAAATCCAGTCAAAGGATTGATGCCAGCCAGGAATTTATCGGTCAAGGCATGTCGAACATGGTCGGCAGTTTCTTTTCCAGCTATGCAGGTTCGGGGTCGTTTACCCGATCCGGTGTAAATTACGGGGCCGGTGCAAAATCTCCCTTGTCTGCAATATTCTCTGCCATCCTTCTGATGATGATTGTCCTGCTGATTGCACCACTGACCGCTTACTTGCCAATTGCAGCAATGGGCGGCGTGATACTGCTGGTCGCCTACCGGCTGATTGAATTTCACGATATCTATTACACCTTACGATTGAGTAAATCCGAATCGGCGATCTTGCTGGTTACGTTCTTTTCCACCCTGTTCCTTGAACTGGAGTTTGCAATTTACCTTGGAGTGCTGTTGTCGCTGCTTTTATTCCTGGCAAAAACGTCAACCCCACGTATCCCTACCTTGTCCATCGATACCTCGCCGGGGAGTCAGGGCCGGAAATTTATCAACATAGAGAACAAGCCGGTTAAACAATGTCCGCAGCTGAAGATCATAAGAATCGATATGTCGGTTTATTTCGGTTCAATCAACCATATCCAGAAGCGAATCAACAGGATTGTGGAAAACGAACGCATCTATAATATTTTAATTGTCGGCAGCGGCATCAACTTTATCGATCTTGCAGGAGCCAGAGGTCTGGTTGAAGAAAACAATCGGCTCATCAAGCAGAATGGTGGCTTGTATTTCGTAGGCCTGAAATCGTCGGTCTATGAGTTTGCCGCCGAGTCCTGCTTTGTCAGGGATATTGGTAATAGCCACTTTTTTGATTCCAAGACAGCGGCAATTGCGAGCATTTACCGGCGACTGGACAAGTCAATCTGTGCAACCTGCCAGGCACAGCTGTTCAGGGAATGCCAGTGAACCTTCAGGGGTAGACGGATCCGCGATGCCAGCCTATATAGATGACTGCAAACTTATCTAGGTTCACGCGAATGTTTTTGGATTTACACCCGAGAACTGAACCGTCCGCGTTGACTGTTCATCATCAGTGTGTCAGCGGGATAGGCGTCGGAAATTGTCGACCAGTGAGCAGCGCTCTGGTTACTGGCTAGTCCCGCGCAGGATTCCCCTTATAAAGAATTACTACATGCGGACATTCTGATAAGTACGTATTTCCCACAATTCAGATTCCACTGCCTGCATGATATGTTCCAGCCAACAGCCTGGACTGGAGGAGCGGTCTGCTGTATCAGCAGGCAAAATAATTGTTTCATGGTGGGATTGCCAATGCAGACATCATGCCTTCTATCTGCTATGTCCGCCCGGATTACTGGCAGCAGTGTACCGGTCGCGTTCACCCCTTAAATTATTTTCTAACCGTCGAGGTCGGTGTGAACCTGGTCGAGAGACAAAAAAGGCGACGTCGCGATGATCTGCCTGCTGAATTTCCACTAAAGGATAGTGATGGGGTTTTTATATTTCATGATCGAAGACAATTGCACGATCGACGCAAGAAGAAATATGGTCTCGATGACCTGAAAATCGTGCTCATGAAAATGTCGAATTGAAGAAGCAATGGTACTCACAGAGAGGAGCTCTACTATGGATCAGGTGGTACAACATGTCTCTACGCCTGCTTTGGCAAAGAATGCGGTTGAAATTGTGGTACATATCAAGGAAACCCTGGACGAGGAACAACGCAAGAACATGGTCACCGCACTGGAAGATGCAAAGGGAATCATCGGCGCGGAATTTTGCCCGTTGCGTTACCATCTTGTAGTGGCGAGATATGACAGGGATGCCATTTCCTCGCAAGATGTTTTGAAAGCATTCAACGCATTGAATGTTGAGGCCAGGCTGATAGGCCCGATTTAGTCATTACTGAAAGGTTGTGGCTGGTGGCCGGCCGGTACAGGCCGGCCCCTACCGGCTTTGCTGTTCGTAACGGTTTGACAGAGTTTTAACTAGGTGTACGCTACCTTGTGCCCGCGTTATCACTCAGGATTATGCGATCTGTTCTGGTAAGTAAGCCAGGGATGCAATGAAATTTTTTGCAGGTGAGTCCACTGCAGAAATGCAGGTGGTGAACCCATAAACCGATGTCCTGCGATTTGCCTTGTGGACCCCGGCCGGAACAGCCTGTCCGGACCGGGGTTTTTATCGAGGATCCTTACAGGAGTGACAGATAAAGCCCAAGCAGGCTTAGTGTTATCCCGATACCAAGAATCCCCGACAGGATGGTGATCGCGTGATTTTTGCGCCAGCCCCGGATGATCCAGTAGCTTTCCAGGCCGATAAAGCCTGCCGCCGCACCATAGGCAATAAATAACTCCTTGGGCTGGATATCCGCGGACATGATGAAAACAAGATAAAAAACAAATGCCACCCCGACCGGCGTCAAGGAAAATATCCAGTCCTGTACCTCACCAGGCCCCCTGTGGGTCGTCATCAGCTTGTTAAGCTTGTTTGAATCTCCCATTGCTTCCCTCCTGCAGTTTATGAAACAGGGATTGTAACAAACCGCAGGACAGGGTCATTGATCCTGATCAATTAATCCGTCCCGACAGAGGACTGCAGACCTGGCAGGGATGACTTGCCGCCATTCAGGTTCTGTTCAGGAACACTTGCCTATATTGATTTCACAGAGCCAGGCCACGAAGGCCTCGAGGTGAATTATGAAATCAATTACACAAGGAGGATTAGCCATGAAGACCGCAACGATTTGTCAGCAGAAAGCGGCACTGCGACTGTTCAAACAGCTGCTAAGCGGGGTTCTGCTACTGCAGCTGGCCACCTGTGCAAATGCCAGCACACCGACCATTAACCTGTTTCCTACCACGGTACTCGAGGAGATCAAGCACACCGGTAGCGTTGCCGCGGAGATGGAAACCGGGTTGCAGGCCGTCATCGGCCGGCTTGATGAACAGCAGAAGCTGTATCTGGAAAGCAAGTGCGAGGGTAATGCGGGGGATCCCGGTTGCGAGCGTATCGCCAGGCAACTCGGGAAAAGCTATCTCGAAATGCTGAACGTCATGGCAGACAAGCTGCCGGAGATGGAAACCGCAGTGAATGCCACTTCTTCCAGTCTAGAGAAGCGTATTCGCAGTGAACTGGGGCAGAAAAAAACATCCTGGACCCTGCAGGAACTGTTGATAGGGGAAGGGTCTGCGAATCCGGCCAGGGCCAGTCAACCATCCCTGCGCGGGAAATCTGGTATGCGACTCAGTGATCGCTTCAGCCAGTACTACAAGCTGGTGGCGCGTTCCGGCGGTGATGCCAATTCTTCGCTGGCGGTGATTGCATCGGATATCTACCTCGACATGCAGGAGACCTCAAGCCTGATCTCGCGTACCCGGGAAGAGATCAGCCGTGCAACCCTGATGGAGCAGCTGAACCAGTCGTTCGGAACCATCACCCCTGAAATGCAGGAGGTGGTTGCCGGTGTAAAGGCCATCCTTTTCGGTGAAGAACTGGACGCGATCCCGATGGCCATTGCGCCTGCCGCACCGGTTGACAATGGTTTCGAAAGTGCCTTGCAAATGTGACAGTAACTGAAGCGGAGAAATGTCATGAAAACAACTCTCAAAATTAAAATATGCAGTCTGCTTGCCAGTGTGGCCATCGTGACATCACTGGCCGCTTGTAGTAGTAATCCCTCCCAGAAGACATCCTGCAGCCTTCCCGAGGGTCCAGATCTGGAACGCGCGATCAGTGCAGCGCGCTTTGATCTTGAGACCGGCTGTGAACACGAGTTCGATGCCTATTTTCAGAGACTGCTGGTGATCGCAGAAGGTGACCCGAAAAAGGAAAACAAGGCCAGCTTCAGCGACTTCCTGCTGTGGGCTAACGATGCAGGCCTGTTGAGCAAACTGCAGGCGCGTGAAATCTATAACCGTTATTTTGGTGTCAAGTACGTGTCCCTGATCAGCGACTACAGTGTCTGTACACAGACCTGCCCGCACCGCTCCGATGTCATGCGCGAGATGAACCGGGAACTGGTCGACAAGGAGCAGGGACTGCTGAAGATCAGTGCCGACCGGCTCAACTATACGCGCGCCAGTAACCTTTTTCAGGAAACCGAACTGGTACTGGAGGCCACCTGCGAGGCCTGTGGTCCGACGGAGTAAGCGGTCATGAAACAACCGAAGGGCCACGGTTTTTTCGACGGTATGTTGTTGGGCATGATGCTCAGTTTCCTCGCAGGGGTGGTGGTGGTCTACCTGCTGACAGAGCTTGAGGTCATTGCGGTTTCCTTTCTCGAACTGCCGCAGATCCAGCTGCTGCTGGAGTGGAGTCGCCGTAACCTGGGGCTATCGATACTGCCTTTCGGCATCACCCTGCTCCTGTATCTCCACAGCCTGCGAAGTTTGCAACGGCAACTGGCCGACAATGCGCCGCTGGAGGAGATCAGCCAGCTTGAGCATCTGAATGATGTATGGACCAGCCTGTTCTTTGGTATCGGGGTGATCTGGACCGCCATCGGTATGCGCAGTGCACTGCTGTATGCGCTCGGTGAACCGGCGGAGGCCACACAAGCCGGTGCCTATGCCTTACTGCAGCGACTGGTAGAGGGCGGCATCCTGACGGCACTGACCACCACCATCGTGGGTGGCATCGGTGGCTATGTGATGCGGGTCATCAAGAGTTCACTGCTGGGTACCCGGCTGAGTCGGTATTACGAGGCGCAGCAGCAGCAGCATGCCAGCCGTGTGGAGGTGTTGCTCAGTGACATACACGAGACACTCGATACTTTCTGCACACGCGCTAACGTCGGCTGTCGCCTGCAGGAAGGGCAATGATGTATCGCCGCCGGCACGATAAATATTCACCATCCGGTGGTGCGGCAGGTGGTGATACCGATGCCCTGCAGACGGATGTCATGCGCTTTATGTCCATAATTGGCCTGTGCCTGATGGCCGTTTTTGCGCTGGTGCAGGGCATTCCCCTGCAGGAGCCGGCCAGGCCTGTATCGCCTGTAATGGACACGGGGAGTCGCCAGGAAGTCACGGTGCAGCAGCAACCGGAACAACAGACCGAACTGGGTGCACTGCAATCAGAATTGTCCCGCACCCAACAGTTGCTGATCGAGGCGCAAAGAAACCTGCAGCAGGCGGCCGGGCAGGCACTGCAGGCATACCAGCAGCGTGACCGCCTGCAAGCACGGGTGCAGAATCTGGAGCAGCGGCTTGAACAGCTACGCCAGGAACTGGCGGCTATTGAACAGGATTCCCGTCAGAAAGAACAGGACCTTGGCGAACTGCGCCAACGTCTGCTGAAGACGCAACGGCAACTCGATGACAGCCGCAGGGAAATCGGTACCCTGAAACACACGCCGCTGCAGCAGGCAGTCGCTAGCGTGAGCAAGTTGCAAGCAACAGCGGATCCAACCCCCACCCCCGTAGCCAAAA
Source organism: Gammaproteobacteria bacterium (assembly GCA_022340485.1). Classification (GTDB taxonomy): domain Bacteria; phylum Pseudomonadota; class Gammaproteobacteria; order UBA9214; family UBA9214; genus UBA9214. The sequence goes on from JAJDNX010000034.1 coordinate 19,251, forward strand.
GACCGGGATTCAGCCTGCGCTTTGAATCCGATGCAGCCCTCGACCGGCTGGTGGCGGCAGGCACTGTCAGGCTCTATGCCATGGCGAATCAACAGGCCTGGAGGCTGTCGATGAAGACAGGCGATCCAAACGTTGCACAGGTGTCCTTCCCTGGATGGTTCCATGAAATGACGGCCGCGACCGTTCCGGCACATTACCTTCACAGTCTCGAAAACGCATCAGGGGGTCCAGGATCGGCGGTTGTTGTCTGGGGCGTGCAACTGCCAGCGACAACCAAAGCGGCCATCACTTCACTGACGCATGGCCGGCAGGGTGGTGCGTTGCTGATTCTGGGCGATGGCCGTGTGCTGCTGGAGGAATGATGCCGTGGCAGCCACGCGACTGATATTGTTTACGGCCCTGATCCTGCTGCTGGTAACCGGTTGCAGCCATGACCCGCTGCGTTTCGCGCAGGGCGATGACTCCTCATTGCAAGCCTGGGTGGATACTGATCTGGCACCCTACGTGGCGCAACAACTTGGTCAGCACCCGCGTTTCAAGGGTGAGCCCGTCATTATCGTGCGCCTCGATGGTGATGATATCCAGCCAGATATAGACGGCTTGACGCGCACTATCCGTGATCAGGTTATGGATGGCCTGTTGAAGACTCCCGGTGTGCATGTTCCCTGGCAACCACAGCAACAGCCAGCGCAACATCACCGCACGCTGCAGCAGATACAATGCGGCCGACTGCGTGATGCCAGTTATTTTATCGGCATTGAGATCGCGCGCACTGCCAGCGAGCAGTTCCGGGTGGCGGTGCGAGCCCTGGATGTACGGGAAGGCGAGTGGGTCAGTGGTTTTACCCGGCACTGGTCCGGCCGCCTGACAGCCAGCGAGTTGCGTGCCTTGCAGGCGCGGCGTACCGATGAGTCGCTGCGGGGTCTCAGGGTGTTGCCCTTCAGCGCCAGTCAGCCAGACCTTGCCGCTACCTATCTGGCAAATAATCTGAGTTGCCTGCTGCGTCAACAGGATGTGGAAGACTTGAAAATCAAGGTGAAAACGCATCCCAATGATACGCCACAGTTGCGTACACTGCTGGGGTTGATCGGCAACAACCTGTCGCGCTACCGCGAGGTACAGGTGACTGATGCCAGTAGGCAAGCCAATTTTGAGCTGCGTGGAGAGTCCCACATGATTCAACCGGATCTCTACCAGATCTGGGTCATACTGAATCCCGTGGACTCCGGTATACACCTTGCCGGGGTGGATACCGCGACCTATCTCCGTACCCGGCCTGATGACAACAGTGACGGCAAACGCACCGTACCTCGGGAAGCCATTGGCAAGAAACCGGCAATCGCCCGCATGGAACTGGTGCGTCGTGCACAGGAAGCTGTTACACAGGACGCTTGTCGCAACGGACCGCACGGTTGCCCGCTGCTGGAAGTGGAGGTCGAACAGGCAGACCGGGTGTTTGTGTTTGCACATGGAAACAAGGATGGTATCAGTCAACTGTCCGGTTCCTGCAACAGGACAGTCTCTGCACAACCACAACCATCGGGCAGGCATCTGTACCGCTTTCCGGAAGCACGCTTCACGCCGTCCGACTGGCCAACGGTATATGCCCTTGCCGTCAGTGGTCCGGAAGCGGAAAGGCAACTGCTCCAGTTGTTGCAGGAGCTGCCGGATGCCTGCAGCAATGTCGCAGGGCTGCGCAGTGATGCGCCCGGCCAGGAGCAATGGCTGGACAGACTTGACCGCTTTGTCGCGGCCAACCGGGACCATGCAGTGTGGACCGCGAGGCGAATACCATGATGCGGGCGATAGGATTTCTAGTGGGTGCGTTGTTGATGCTGGTCGTCTTCCTGCTGCTGCTGAGTGCCGGTTCAACCTCGAACCCCATAATGGAGCATGACCGTGGCAAGGCGCTTCCACCTGCAGTGGATACCGGGCGGGTACGGGAGATGCAGCACGATCGCAGGAACAATGACGAGTTACCGCTGGCTGCAGAAAGTGACCTTCTTGAGAATAGGCGGCTGCCGGATGCAAAGGATGACGGACTGCAACTGGAACCGCAGTCATGGAATCAAGCCATGGGTGTATTCCAATCGGTATTACCCGTTGAAACACAGGAAGAATCCCGTTACCGGGTATGGAGTCCCTTTCGCAGCCAATGGGCTGCACAGGGATTTGCGCGGCGCCTGACCCTGGCCACAGAGCTACCCATGGAAGTGGTCAACGAAGGACCCGGAAACTACCAGGTGATCTTCAGATACCGGGAGGATCGCGAACGACAGGCCATGGTCCGGCAGATAGAGACCATCACCGGGCTTGAGCTGGAATAGTGATGATGCGTCTTGGCTTGCTACCGTTATGTGCTGGCCTGTTGTGGGTTACCGTGGCTTCAGCAAAGACGGACCCGGCGATTGACGGCCCCTTGCTGGAGGCTCGCTGGCAGAACTACGCAAGCAGCGCCCTGCAGACGCGGCCAGCACTGGAATTTCCCTATGCACAGTGCTTCAGTCGCGCGGCCGCTACGCATGATCTTCCGGAAACGCTGTTACTGGCGGTTGCACGGGGTGAAAGTGATTTCGAACCGCAGGCCCGTTCCAAGGCCAATGCCGTCGGCTTGATGCAGATACTCTGGCCGGATACGGCAAAACATCTTGGACTGGAGCAGTTGTCCGAGGTGCTGGATCCCTGCACCAACGTGGATGCGGGAGCGCGCTACTTGAAGGAACTGCAGCGCCGTTATCACGGGAATCTGCACCGTACCCTGGCGGCCTATAATTACGGGCCGGCGCGGATCCCTGTGTCTGAAGGTCGCTTGCCAGATGGTGCGGTGTGGTATAGCGCCTACATACTGCGGCATCTTGACTATGTCCTGAATGGCAGCAGCAAAACGAATAACGGTGCCGGGCGCCAGCATTATGCCGGACAGGACCGCCTGTTCGTTATCCATTTTTCCCGTCCCTACCGAGCGGCAGCATTTGTCGACGCGCTGCAACCTGAGTTTGGCGATTTACGCCTGGACTGGTTCCGTCAGGCCGATGGTGGTTTTGATGTCGTGCTGCTGTTTGCCAACGCGTCCGAGCGGAACAGGGGACAGCAATTACTCAAGCGCATGGGGTTTGGCTAACTGTGGTGTAAAGCGCATGCATTTTGGGGACACATTGGTTGCAGGTGGTATCCGTGTATGGAATGGCTGTCAGGCGGATGCTGAGCAGCGGGATGTAACAGGAACAGAAACATGAAAAAGAGAATGTACAGATGGTTGCTGCTGATAGCCTGGGTGACGAGCGGCGTTGCCAATGCCATTGAATACCAGGCCTTTGCACCGGTGTTGAAGGTGGAACCTGTCATCGAGACACGCTATGAACCGGTGACACGCGAGGTCTGCACGGAACCGGACCGCTCGGCACGTGAATTCAACGCCATCGCGGCAACCATCGGTGAAGATATACGTCAGCAGCAGCGTCTTTGGCAGCGGCAGTACCGCTGCAAAACGGTCACCGAGCGACGTGCCCGTGAGCACATTGCCGGTTACCGGGTAACCTATCGCTATGGCGGGGAAACGGCCACCACGCGCCTGTCATACGATCCGGGTGAACAGATGCCGGTGAATGTCAGTCTGTCACCCCTGCGATGACCGCCTGATCAGGGAAGCGGACCCGCAGCCGGGTGCCGCCCAGGGCGCTGGCAGAAAATGCCAGTCTCCCGCCGTACAGGGTAATAATTTCATTGGCCATGCTCAGGCCAATGCCCTGGCCGGGGATCGACTGGTCCATGCGGGTCCCGCGCTGCAGGACGCTGTCGACCTGTTCTGCTGCAATGCCGCGGCCATCGTCTTCAATGCTAATCTCAATGCCAGCTGCGTCCTTCTGTACGCTTGCCCGGATCGTGTGCTGACAATACTTGTACGCGTTATCCAGCAGGTTGCCAAGAATCTCCGTCAGGTCGGTCTCGTCCCCCGTGAAGGTCACAGATGGGTCCAGGTCAAGGTTGACCACCAGCTGTTTTTCCCGGTACACCTTGTCCAGGGAGCGCGCCAGACGTTCCATGACCCTGCCCACGGGTACCGGTTTGGCCAGTGTAATGCGGCCGGACACAGCGGCACGCTGCAATTGATGGCTGATGATCTCATCCATGCGTTCCACCTGTTCCCTGACGAGGGTGCGGTCGACATCCGCCTCACTGCTGCTGTCGGAGTGGCTGGACTGCAAGATGGCCAGCGGGGTCTTGAGGCTGTGAGCGAGATCATCAAGGCTGTTGCGATAGCGGCTCTGTACGGCCTTGCTGTGCTCGATGAGGGAATTCAGGCTCGAGGTCAAGCCGATCAGTTCCCTGGGGTAGGGTCCTTCCAGACGGTCTGTACGACCCTTCTCGATTTGCTGCAGGTCCACGGTCACGGTACGCAATGGCCGCAGTCCCCAGCGCAGGATAAGCGCCTGCGCAAACAGCAGCCCCAGTGCCATACCGCCGAGCCAGCGCCACAAGGTGGAACGGAAGCTATCCACTTCCGCCTCGAATACCGCGCTGTCTTCCGCCACAGTGAAGGTGTACTGTGCCTCGGTGCCGGCATAGTCTTCCCAGGCGACGCCAAATGCGAGTGCATACAGCTGCATACCCGCGCGCGCAAGCCGGCTGAAGCTGCGCTCACCGGGTTTTTGCTGTTCTGTTACACCGATGTCGTGACCGGTCAGTGAGCCGGATTGCCACAGTGGACTGCCATCGTGGCTGGCGATCACTGCGTACAGACCTGAATCCGGTTTCGAGAAACGCGGTTCCGGCAGCGCTTTTGGCGGGATCATGCGACCATTCGCATCTTCATCTGCGGCCGCGATCAGGGCATAGACATAAGACTGCAGACGCTCCTGCATGGCAGCCTCGGTGCTGACGCGAAATGCCTTGTCGAGCGCCAGTCCGGTGGCACCAAGGAATCCGGCAAGAACCAGGGATGCCGCCAGCAGCAGTCGAGCGTGCAGGGAGTGCATCAGCCGCTGTTTGCTTCCAGCCGGAACCGGTAGCCACGGCCGCGCAGCGTTTCAATGGGGCCGAGGGTGTTGTCCGGATCGAGCTTGCGGCGCAGGCGTCCAATGAATACTTCCAGCACGTTGCTGTCGCGGTCGTAATCCTGTTCGTAAAGGTTGTCTGTCAGCTCGGTCTTGGAGATGACCTTGCCGGCATGCAGCATCAGGTACTCCAGTACCTTGTACTCAAAGGCGGTCAATTCCACGGGATTGCCGGAGACGGTGATGGACTGTTTTCCGGTGTCCAGCGATATCGGCCCGCAATCCAGCACCGGTTTCGACCAGCCGGATGCGCGGCGCAACAGCGCATTCAGGCGCGCCTCGAGTTCTTCGTAGCGAAATGGCTTGACCAGATAATCATCCGCACCACTTTCCAGGCCTTCCACTTTATCCTGCCAGTTGCCTCTGGCCGTGAGTATCAGGATAGGGAAATGCCTGTTACGGGAACGCAGGCGTCGGATCAGCTCGATACCGGACAATTTTGGCAGTCCGATGTCGATAATGGCGAGGTCCAGCGGGTATTCTTCACCGAAGTACAGGCCTTCCTCACCATCAGCCGCAACATCAACAACGTAGCCACTATGATGCAGCTGGTTCCTTAGTTGTTCTCGCAGGCGGGTTTCGTCCTCGACAACAAGAATATGCATGGTTCAGCGTCCGGGAGGTAGTGATTGTCCGCTACGGGCATCCACCTGGGTGCGTTTGACCCGCCCGTCCTTTGTCAGGATCTTGATGTGATAGACCTTGCGGCCATTGATGTTGCTGGTCTCTGCAGACAGGACCTGCCCCTTGTATTGCTGACGCGCCTGAGATACGGCCTCGTCAAGGCTGATGCCGCCATTGCCAGCATGATCGCGCTGCGCAATCAGCAGGGGAGGATGATGAAACGGAACGGCCATTACCGGCCCGGTGACCAGTAACAGGATCAAGCAGCCGGTGATCAGCCGTCCCTTATTCATCGGTTGGTGTGTAATAAGCCATCAAATTCCGTTTGCCGGATGAACATTAACACGCACCGGTAGTCGTTTGCCGGGGTGTTCCGTGGTCCGTGTGTAGTAGGTTTGTCCCTCATAGCGGTATTTTACACGATAGCCAACGAGTTGTTGCTGTTGTTCATAGTGATTTACGGTCTCGCACTGCCTGACATGCTCAACCGTGGGCCGCTGCGGGTAGCTGGAATGGCCGAGTCCGTGCCCGACAGTGGCACCAAGCAGTGTGCCGGCCACGGTCAGTGCGGTCTTGCCCCGTCCCTTGCCGAACTGGTGGCCGACTACACCACCGACAATCCCGCCGGCAATCGGTGCGATATAGGCGCCTGGCCGGTAGCTGTTGCGGTTGACTGTTTCCGTCCAGCACTCGGTGACCGGGTTTGTCACGGAAACGGTTTCATACAGTGGCTGTGCCTCGATGACCTTCGCCTGGTCGATAAAACCATGCTCTGAAACCGCAGCAGCGGAAAAAGTCAGTGCAGAAATACCCATGGTCATTACGGTGATTATGCGTTTCATTGTTTGTCTCCTGTTGCTAGGGTTGTATACCAGGGGCGGTTACAATGTCCCTGTTTTCCATGTTCCTGGTCAGGATAGGCAATGTTCGCTGAATACAGGCTGAACAGCAGGCATGAGTTGCCGGTCAATCAATCAAGAAGAGACTGAGTTGTGGCCAGTATGTGATGGTGAGCACAGCACCAAGCAGCAGGAAAAAGAACGGTAGTGTGGCCCGGTACAATTCCAGAATCGGGCGTTCGAAGCGATAGCTGGCAATGAACAGATTCAGTCCAACGGGCGGGGTAAAGTAGCCCAACTGCATATTGGCCAGAAACACGATGCCCAGGTGTATGGGATGAATGCCATAGCTGATGGCGACCGGCAGCAGTAGCGGTACCAGGATGACCAGTGCCGAAAAGATATCCAGCATCATGCCGACGCCCAGCAGAAGCAGGTTCAGCAGAGCCAGGAACGCCCAGCGACTGTCAATGTGTTCACGGATGGTATCGAACAGCCGTGCGGGTAGTTCGATATCGATAATAAAATTGGTCGAGGCCAGCGATACGCCCAGTATGACCAGTATCCCGCCGACCATGACCATGGATTCTCGGGTGATCCGTGCCAGATCCCGCAAGGGTATCTCGCGATAGACAAGCACCTCGACGATGAACACATAGACCACGGTCAGTGCGGCGGCCTCTGACACGGCCAGCATTCCGCTATAGATACTGCCCAGCAGCAGGAATGGAAAGGGCAGTTCCCATATCGCCTCTCGCATGGCCTGCAGGCATTCCCGCAAGGTGAACTCTGTGGTCGCGGTGCCCTTGTCACTGCGCTTGCGCACCACTATGGCCCAGGCCGTGAGTACAGCGAGCATCAACAGGCCGGGGAAGATGCCTGCAAGAAACAGGTCATCAATACTGATGGGCTGATCGAGCGACAACTGCTGGGAGACGACACCATAAAGGATAAGTGGCAGTGAGGGCGCAAATAAAATGCCAAGGCTGCCGGAACTTGTGATGAGGCCGAGATTGAAATTGTTCGGGTAGCCGGCTTCTTGCAGAGCCGGGTAGAGCAGTGCACCCAGTGCCACAATGGTAACCCCGGAGGCGCCGGTGAAGGCGGTAAACAGGGCACATGCCAGAATCGCGACCAGTGCCAGTCCGCCCGGAAACCAGCCGAGAACGGCATTGCTTACGCGTACCAGCCGTCTAGGTGCATTGCTTTCACCGAGGAGGTAGCCGGCAAAGGTAAACAGAGGGATAGCCAGCAGCACCGGTATGCTTGCCAGACGCTTGATTTCGATGCTGACAGCAGCAAGATCGATCCCCTCGGTGTGAAAACCATACAAGGCAGCGGCTGCTATGACGGCAAACAGCGGCATGCCCAGCAGTGCAAGCCCTGTCAGTATCAGGCTTGAGGCAATCATGTGCGCCACCTGCTCATTGCGAATGCCTGATAGGTGAGCCGCAGCGTCATGACCGAGAAGGCGACAGGCAGGATCAGGTCACCGATCCAGGCGGGTACATGTTCTGTCAGCATGTCCTGGTATTCATAGTCAAGGGCGACCAGGCGACCCGAATGCCATGCCAGCAATGCACATACCATGGCCGTCGTCAGCTTTGTCAGTGCACGGGCACCGCGCTGCAGACCGGGAGGCAAACCGCGCAGCAGTGCGTCCACGGTAATGTGCCGGTCCATTCGGGTGGCCACCATGGCGCCCATCAATCCCAGCCAAAGTACCAGCAACCGCAACAGGGGATCGCCCCAGGAGAAGCCACTGTCAAGGAAGTTGCGCAAGATGACCTGGCTACTCGCCAGTACGACCATGGCGAACAGCAGCAGGGCCAGCAGGCCGTCTTCTATGTTATGCAGCCAACGCAGCCATGGGGATTCGGGCGGTGAAACCGGTGCCCCGGTGCTCACCCGCGATCACCCCTAGCGAGCGTGCCGGGCACGGAATTCCTGTATATATCCAAGCATTTCCTCGACCAGGGCAGGGGTATAATGTGCTCGGCTAACCATTTTCTCGCGTCCCTGTTTTGCGATGATTTCCCAGTTGTTACGTTCGGACATATCAGGATGTACAAATTCTATGCCCTGGTTCTGTAATGCCGATCTGGCTGATTCGTTATCGCTGCGGTTTACCGCATCCAGCTTTCTGAAGGTGGCATCCATCACCTCCCTGACGATCTTCTGGTCACCCGGTTTGATACGGTCAAAGGCCTTGCTATCAATCGTCAGCATGCCGGTCAGGAACATCAGTGGAACATCTGTCAGGTAACGTACACTGGTATACCACTGGAAGGCGATGACACCGGTAGGTATACCGGCCACCGTGTCCAGTAGACCGGTCTGCAATCCGGTATAGACATCCGCAACCGGCAACGGTATCGGTGATACGCCGGCTGATTCAAGCATCGCCTCGGTCAGAACGTCACCCTCCGGCATCCACACCTTGTGCCCCCTCAGGTCGCTGAGTCTGCGTAGCGGTGCCTTGCTCATGATGTAGGCAAAACCGCCATCACTGATGCCGAGGACAACCATTCCATTGTCAGCAAAACCCTTTATCAGCGTTTCATCAATGTGTTGACGTACATAGTCAACCTCCTCATAGGAATGAAACACCAGCGGCATGCTGTATAACTGCGCATCGGGGTACACCTGGGCCAGGTCGGACCCGGTGAATGCGCCGCCGTGCAGCTGGCCGATGCGCATCTTCTGCAAGACGCTACCGGTGTTGCCCATCACTCCGCCAGGGTAAAATTTTATCTTCACCCGACCCGCGGTGCGGTCAGCGATTTCCGCGGCACCCTCTCGCATCAATTTCATCCATGAGGTGCCATCCGGCGCCAGCGTGGCAACTTTCAGTGTGATCGCCGCGGCGCTAGATGACAGTATTAGCAACAGCAGCATGATAACCGGCGTGAGCAGGAATCCTGCATAGTCGTGCCTGCGCCTAGAAATAGTCATTACTGCCCTCCAGTAACTCTCTCGCTTGCTGTTGTGCCAGTGCGTTGCTCAGGGTTAACTGCGGGGCCTCGATATTACTGGCAAGCACCTTGTTGAGGAGGCTGTCATGCAGTTCCTGGTCGAATACCAGTCGTGCATAGTACTTTGCAAACAGGACATTCACCATCAGGTTGCGGCCGCCGGACAATGCGTTCGCCCTTTCAAAGTGCTGTCTTCCAATCTCCGGTTTGCCGCCGTATTCAGACGGCAGTTGTGTGCTCATGACACCCAGGTAAAGATGGGCGTTGCCATGCTCGAAACCTTCGTCGAGCTCGATAACACGATTCATGAGGGCAGCGATCTTTGGCAACTGTATGGTGGCATTCCAGTCATCACTGTGAACCTGTACCCAGGTCGCCCAGGCCGAGCCAAAACCGTACAGCACGGGGACATCATCAGCATTGAAATCAGTCAGCTGTGCCGTGAACTCGGCATAAGGCTTGTCGATGACGGCACAGAAATCTACATGTGCCTGGCAAATCGCACGACGCGCATAGTCCAGCGATTTGTCAGCGAGTCGGCGTTGACGTGACTTGTCGTCAACGAATGCGGATGCATAGGCGCTATACAGCCGGGACCCGGATAGCAACAATGCCTGGTTGTCCGGCTCGCTGCTGATAAAACCGTCAACCATCAGCAGCAGGGCGGGCGCGCCCTGTCGAACGGTCTCCGGGTCATTCTGGTCCAGTACGGCGCGGGACAGGTTCTCAGAGAGAGAATTGGTCGTCCTGCTGGCCACGATCGAACAGCCACAAAGTAGCCCAACAGCGAGCAACATTGGTATCAGTGTACATCGTGTAGGTGCAACGGCTGTTGGTAGGTACAAGGGTGGACCCTTATTCGGCGCAGGTTCTGGTGTTTGTTGGCCTAGTATAAATAATGAGCCGGGAAACAGGTATATGCCTGTGCTGCTATTGCCCTGCAGGCAATGAGATCATGGTGTACAAACCCGCCTGAATATCAGGGAGGCCACGAGTTCCTGCACGGGTAGGGCAATGTCGGGGAAAGGCCTAGTCTGTGGTGGAATCAGGGCAGGGAAATGCTTCTATCAGCGCCTCGAGCACTAGCCCGTCAGCATCCAGGTGTAGTTTCTCGGGATGCTCGGACAAGTATTTCTTTACAACAAGGGTTACTTGTGAATGGGTTGATCTGACCGGGCGGCAAAAATAATTCGTATACTCCACCACACTCGTTACCCCTACCACATACCCGATGCACATGCCGTCTAAGGTGTTTGCTGGCCTGTCATCATAAGAAGTGCATAGTTTTTTCAGCAACGCACCACTCACATTCTCTACCTCTGCAAGGACAGGGCTGCACAGGATCATGTTGAGTAGTGCCGCTGTGGCGGTTATTGTTATTCGTTTCATGGCGACTATCCCTTGTGAATCTGTTTATCACCTTATCACAGGATGATAGTAAAGCCGCAAGGGCGACAAACCGGAAATGTTTGCGATAGCAACGACCCCATCAGGGTGTCGGGCTAACCCCTGCCGAGCCGACAGGCGCTGCCCAGCGATTCAAATATCTCCTTGGCGCTCAGTATGCGTGCATGTTTATGCGCAACAAGGCTGATTCATGCCTGCGCCAATGTTCAGGCCTTGTTGTCTGCGCTCAATCCGAATTCAAAGCGGTCTATTTTGATACCTTCGGGAAATGCATTTTTCAAACGTCGTTCAAACTCCTGGTAGACCTCTGCTTTGTGTTGCTGGACGTTATAATCACGACTGCCCGGGTCGATACCTTCCACCTCCAGGTCCATCTTGAACTCTACGTCCGGCGCAATCTGTAGACGTATCTTTCCCATAAAGTACCCCCTTTATCTACCGGCTTGATTTGATATTGGCCACCATGGCGGCCTTATGTCATGCATCACCATTATAGCCCATCTGGCATTACACAGGGCTACGAGGCTAACTTTCTGTGTTGAACACAGACCTCTCGTTCCCTGGTATGACAGGGCAAGGTGTCGTCTATCGAATGATGCGGATCTTGGCAAACGACAGGTTCACGAAACAAAAAAAAGCGACCCTAAGGTCGCTCTGTAAAGGATGGCGGTTGGGCCATCTTACGGAGAACTTAAGCGGCTCTTCGTCTGGTCATGCGGAAAGGCTTTCATTTGCAGCCTGTTTCAGAACCTACGGTATGGCTTCCGGTAACGGGGGTATAATTTTACCCAGCACCATACCAGGGTGCCGAGAACGGTAGCTACTCCAACGGATGCGCTGACCAGCAGTAAGGATTGCATTAGTTCATTCATGGCGTAATTATACATATAAATTGTGTGGTTATTGTAAAATGTGTGTTTACAATCCTGCGGGCGGTTTTTACTGTCCTTAAAAATAGGCGATAAAGCCCTTCGTCCGGCATCAGGAATCTGCGAAATAGCGTTGCTAAAGCGAGAACGTGGTTGTGACGGGAGCGAAAAAAATCTTCCCCTGCGAGAAATCTTGTTGCTTACCGACAGGGAGAGGGGCTGGGGAAACAAAAGCACAATGCGTAGTTACTTGCAGCGACTCGTACAAAGCGGTAAGTCGTGCCTTTGAGCAGAATGTGTTTGCGCTAAAAGTTGTCTTGCTGCCTTTTGAATTGTACAACCGATTACAAAATGTCCTTTTCTGATCAGCTCTTGTAGCGTGAACAAATGTCACAATTTGTCTGGAAAAATGTTGGTTCTGGCATGAAACTGAGATATCCCAGCCTTCCCAGGAGTCGCTCCAATAGCAGCAATCCGGTCTTTCTATCTTCATCTGTACAGTGATTGCGCCTTAGTCGGCTATTCAATTTGTTGACGTAGGCAATGGCCTCAACGATGGTCAGTGTGTCTACTCTTTCCAGTTCTTTTTGTAGTGCGTTTTCAAGCGTCATATTTCCACCTGCTGATTTATTCAACGGCTTCCCTCGATGACTGACAATGGGCTGGCCAACCCTGTTATCGGCCAGGAAGACGTGATTCTTAGTCATCTTG
>JAJDNX010000105.1 GCA_022340485.1 Gammaproteobacteria bacterium
GCCTCCTGCGAATGCACCAGCAGCTGCCCGGCAGGAATCGGGATTCCATATTCCGAGAACAGTTGTTTTGCCTGGTATTCATGCAGGTGCATGTTGCGAGTGTGTCAAACTTGGACACTGTTTATCAAGTGATAGATCCGGCACACATCAAAAGACAAAGTTGGGGTACTATGGCCGGCAATTTATGTATCATACGGAGGCTGATCGCAGCGACTCATGCGTACCCTTGTCATACTCATTACCCTGGCAGTCATCATTATTATTGCCAAACGATTGTTGCTAAAACCCCGGGAACCGGCAAGACGCAGCCAGAAGAATGAACGTATGGTGCAGTGTGCCAACTGCGGCATCTACGTCCCAGAAAAGGAAGCATTACAACAGGACGGACAATACTACTGTTCACAGGCACACCTGGATGAAGATCTTCTCTAAGTACCTGTTTTTGGTTTTACGCTGCTGATGACTGATTCCCTCACCGACAGATCGCCAAATCAGGAAAATCGTGATGAGCTGACCTGGAAGCCGCTGCGGCTGCTGAGCTTTTACCGGGTCATCCTTGCAGGCCTGCTCACCGTACTGTTCTTCAGCATTCCCGAGGATTCCGGTCTCGGCATGCAACACCACAACCTCTACGCAGTTACGTCCATTGCCTACCTGCTGTTTAGCGTGGTTGCGGGATTCACGGCACGATTACGGCAGCCGGGTTTCGAGTTGCAAACGGTCACCCAGATCAGCGTAGACATTGTCGCCATTACCGTTCTCATGCTAGCCAGCGGGGGACTCGCCAGTGGTCTGGGTATCCTGTTGATAATTGCAGTCGCGGCCGGCAGCATCCTGCTTCCCGGTCGCATGGCGTTCCTGTTCGCCGCGATCGCCACCATGGCGGTCATCGGAGAAGAGCTTTACAGCCCGCTGTTTCTCAACCCGCCCGGCAGCAGTGCTTATACGCAGGCAGGCTTGCTTGGACTGGCACTGTTCGCAACCGCCGCCGCAACCAACCTGCTGGTACGACGGATCAATGAGACCGAGGCATTGGCACGCCGCCGCGGTATTGATATTGCCAGCCTCGCCAAGCTCAATGCCCATATCGTACAGCGACTGCAGGCAGGCATTATTGTAACCGACCATAAAAATCATATCCGTTTAATCAACCAGACTGCGCAGAAGATGCTGAATCAGGCGGGTATAAAAGAGGGCCAGCCGCTGGCCTCCGTGTCGCCGGAACTGCTCGCAAGGCTCAACGAATGGAGAAACATAGCGCATACCGATCAAGCGGTTGTGCCTGCAGAAATAGGGGGCACCAAGTTATTGCCCCACTTCACGCTACTCGGCACCGCTGACAGTACTGGTTATCTCATTTTTCTGGAAGACGCCGCCACACTGGCAAAGCAGGCGCAGCAGCTCAAGCTGGTTTCCCTCGGCCGGCTCACTGCCAGCATTGCACATGAAATCCGCAATCCGCTGGGGGCAATCAGTCATGCGACACAGCTACTGGAAGAATCCGAGGCACTGAATGACAGTGACCAGCGCCTGATCACCATCATTGGCGATCACACCCGGCGGGTCAATGCAGTCGTGGAAAATGTACTGCAACTGTCGCGACCAGGCACATCTGCACCACAACAGATTAAACTCCAGGAATGGCTGGAAAAATTTGCTGACGAGTTTGCCCACAGTGGCAATTGCCTGCCGGAACAGATCAGCATCCAGGTAACCCCGCCTGACCTCGAGGTATCTATGGATCCCAGCCTGCTGCACCAGGTTGTCTGGAACCTGTGCCAGAACGCTACCCGGCATGGTGCACAGGAACCATCAACCGTCAAAATCCGGATGGTAGCGAAGACATCGACTGCCTCCCGCAAGCCAGAGCTTGACATCATAGACAATGGACCTGGAATTGACCCTGAAAACGCAGATACTATCTTCGAACCGTTTTTCACTACACAAAGCAGCGGCACGGGACTCGGGCTGTATATTGCCAGTGAAATTTGCGAAAACAACCAGGCTCACCTGGACTACCTACCCGTTCCGGAAGGTGGCAGCTGCTTTCGCATCACTTTCAACAGCAGCCTGTCCCAAGCTGTTTCCTCCTATGCATGATGATTGATCCAATGAGCACACATCTGGCATTAGTCGTTGACGATGAACCGGACATCCGGGAATTGCTTGAAATCACACTGGGTCGGATGAATATCAACACACGCAGTGCCGCCAATCTGCAGGAGGCCCTGAAATTGCTGGAAGCGGAAAAGTTTGATATCTGCCTGACTGACATGCGCCTGCCCGACGGCAATGGCATCGACCTGGTTCGACACATCCAGCAACAGGAACTGAACCTGCCGACGGCCGTGATCACTGCCTATGGCAGCATGGACACAGCCGTTGATGCACTCAAGGCGGGGGCCTTTGACTTTGTCTCCAAGCCTGTTGATCTGACGGTACTGCGCAATCTCATCACCAGCGTACTGAAACTTTCTGACAAGGCACCTCCCCGCGACCGCCGCAGCCGCGAAATCTTGCTGGGCGAATCACAACTGATGTGCAATATCCGCTCAACCATTGAAAAACTGTCGCGCAGCCAGGCCCCTGTTTACATCAGCGGCGAATCCGGTACCGGCAAGGAACTGGTTGCACAACTGATTCACAGCAAGGGCCCGCGCAATGACCGCCCGTTCATACCCGTAAACTGTGGTGCCATTCCCTCCGAGCTGATGGAGAGTGAATTCTTTGGCCACAGGAAAGGCAGCTTTACCGGCGCCGTAAAAGACAAGAAGGGCCTGTTCCAGGTAGCCGAGGGTGGTACCCTGTTTCTTGACGAGGTCGCAGAACTCCCCCTGCACATGCAGGTCAAGCTGCTACGTGCCATTCAGGAAAAGGCCGTGCGCCCGGTCGGCGCCGAGATGGAAATTCACACGGACGTGCGCATCCTCTCTGCCACCCACAAGAATCTTACGCAACTGGTTGAGTCCGGTCAGTTCCGCCAGGACCTCTATTACCGGCTGAACGTAATACAGCTGCAGGTACCGGCCTTGCGTGAACGCCGCGAAGACATCCCCCAACTGGCAACGCATTACCT
>JAJDNX010000053.1 GCA_022340485.1 Gammaproteobacteria bacterium
GAACTGCAGATTTACATTGTAGACATAAATACATCTGTTATGACTTGATAACCACCAGTATGAGATCTATGTTTTTAATAGGTCACATGCAGAAGGGGAGCTGGTATGTTTGTATATGTTGGTAATTTGCCGGCACTTACAACAGAAAAGGGTCTTAGTATCTTTGCGCGACTGCCCATGGGCTCAAGAACTCGTATCATTAGAAAGGTGGATTCGCGAGGGGCAATCATTCACTTCGGTCTCATTTATTCAAAGAATGATCGCCACGGACACAAGATAATCAATCGGTTGGATGGTGCAAGCTGTCGTGGGCATGCACTGCAGGTCCATGAATACTGTAATCGATCACCAGGCAATGATCGGCGTACTTTGGGGAGAAGAGCAGGCTTCTGGAATGGTCAGGAAAGGCGTGTTCGCGAGCGTCGTACGGGTGATGCTTGATTCTGCCTGCCTGTTGAACCGGTACTTAGGTACTGATGACAGGCCTGTTAATTTAATTACCAGCCGCAACGATACGAGGGCTGTCTAGCATAAATGAATATGTTTTATTTTTCAGGCAGGAAACTTTACCGTTTTCAATCATTTTGCACTCGAGTGTATGCTCTATTCCCCATCCTTTTTTAACTGTGTAGCTATCAGAGTCCGTATTTTCATTGCCAATTTCGTTGACCACCTTGGAGCCTTCGATGTCCGACACTTTCTTGGCGTCAATAACCAGGTTTCGGTAGGTCACATCAAAAGAACCATCACTTGTGAAATTGCGCATAATTGATTTCGTTTTGAACTTAATGATGTTGTCAGCTGTTTGCTGGGTCTGGTCGTCGCTATAGCAGGAGATCTTGTCGCTCTCTGTGCGGCAATTGTTGATTGCAGAGGGTAGATATGCCACGGGTTCTCCGTCACGACTCCATGCGGCAACCATTAAATCTTCTATGCCAAATGAATGAGCTACGGAAGGCGTTTTTTCTGTTTCAATGATGTCTGCAGATTTTCGGGTCGTTGCCTTATTCTCGCCTGATGTTTTCTGGATCTTCATTTTTTCGGAAACATCGATCATTTCACTGCGCGCCTGGTTAAAGCCACCTTCAACTGCCTTTGTATACCATTTAAGTGACATGGAATAGTCGCGTTTCACACCCTTGCCTGATGCGTACATTTTTCCTAGGTAGTATTGTGCTGCTGCATAACCCTTGTCTGCCGCCATCTTGAACCATTTATAGGCAGTATTTCTGTCGAGCTTGACTCCGGTGCCTTCATAATAGACCAGGCCAAGTTTGTATTCCGCTTTCACATAGCCCTGGCTTGCAGACTGTTCAAATGCCTTGGCAGCTTTCGCAAGATCGATATTGGTGCCAATCCCCTCCGTGTACATGACGCCTACCTTATATTGACTTTCCTTACTGCCGTTCCCTGCATTTGCCAGTTCCTTTTTGAAGCGCTCTTCATTGGCCTGTAGTAATTGTAGGCGGCTTACCGCCATTTCGTTGTTTTGTGCTGCAGCCTTCTTGTACCACTCGATTGCCTCATTCCTGTCCGGGGATACACCACGGCCGTTTTGATACATGGAGCCGATATCAAACTGTGCCTTGCTGTTGCCTTGTCTGGCTTCCTGAAGTTTTTCACTAAAGAGTGTTTGCCACACGTCGTTTCCGCTGATAGCGGTGGAGGAGGCAATCAGTAAGATCATGCCGAGTGTAATCTTATTCATGAAAGGTACCTGTGGTGTTAGCTCAATAACGCACACACTCTATATATGGAGAGGCTATCGGCTAGCGCTTGTTGTGCTTGAGCGGATACACGTGCCATGAGGAATAAAGCATGTGAAAACAGCAATATATAGATATGACCAGGTAAAAGAATGGAATTTGCACGGGCTGCCTAACCGTGCTCGTTGAGGTGTTGCAGTATTCGTTCCTCCAGCCAGTAATGTGGTTGCAGCGGGTTTGATCCTGATACAAAACCGACATGACCGCCACGCTTGGATAGTTCCATCGTGACAAATGCACTTAATTCGTCATTCGTGGGTAGAGCGCTGGCAGGGAGGAAAGGATCATCGATTGCCTGCAATAGCAGTGTGGGTATCTGTATGTTTTTTAGAAACTGTTTGCTGCTGGACCTGGCATAGTAATCGTCTACATCACGAAAGCCGTGCAGTGGCGCCGTTATTTCGTTGTCAAATTTACGAAAGGTGCTTAGCTCACGTAAACGATCCAGGGGAAACGGCGGGGAGTGCAGGACGGCTTTTGCAGTGACTGATTCTCTGAGTTTCTGTAACAGGTGTCGTTGGTAGATGCGTGATAATCCACGATCAAGCTTCAATGCCGCATGGTGCAGGTTCAGTGGGACAGAGATAGCAATGGCAGTGACTATACCAGCGGACTGACCTTTCTCACCAAGCCATTTCAGGAGTACATTTCCTCCCAGCGAAAAGCCAACAACGGCAATTCCCGTGCCCGTTTGCTGTTGCGAGATCCGCTGCATGATCTCTTCGAGGTCAGCAGTATCACCAGAGTGATAACTACGCGATAAGCGGTTTGGCTCTCCGCTGCGGCCACGGAAGTACATCAGCCCCGCGGTGTAGCCGCTTTGCTGAAGTGCGTGAAGCAGTCCTCCGGTATAGTGAGAGTCGAGTGAGCCTTCCAGGCCATGGAGTATGAGCACTCTCATACCACCGGTGTGTCTGGTCCAGTCGATGTCCAGGAAGTCCCCGTCCACCAGCTCAAAGCGCTCCCGTGTCAGCCGCGGAGCTTTTCGTTTGCGGAACAGTGCAGGGTACAGCGTTTGCAGATGCGGGCCCGGTAACCACCACGCAGGGCGAAATGCACTGCGGGTGATCATAAGCCTCTTTGGCCTCCGGATCTGGGATCAGGTGTTTGCGCGGTTCTTGATCAGGTCAGCAACCACGGCCGGGTCTGCCAGTGTTGAGGTGTCACCCAGCGAATCTACCTGATTGGCGGCAATCTTGCGCAATATACGACGCATGATCTTGCCGGAGCGTGTCTTCGGAAGCCCTGGGGCCCACTGGATGATATCCGGTGTGGCAATCGGACCAATCTCCTTGCGTACATGCTTGACCAGTTCACTGCGCAGCTCATCACTGGGTTCGATACCATTCACCAGTGTGACATAGGCATAGATTCCCTGACCCTTGATGTCATGGGGGAAACCGACGATCGCCGCCTCGGCAACAGCATTATGCAATACCAGAGCGCTTTCGAGTTCAGCCGTTCCCAGGTTGTGGCCCGAGACGATCAGTACATCATCCACGCGTCCGGTAATCCAGTAGTCGCCATCCTCATCACGGCGTGCGCCGTCTCCCGTGAAATATTTCCCGGGGAAGGCATTGAAGTAGGTATCGATAAAGCGCTGATGGTTGCCATAGACAGTGCGCATCTGGCCCGGCCAGGGATGTGTTATGACAAGGCTGCCCTCGGCGGCTCCTTCGAGGATATTGCCCTTGCGATCAACAATAGCCGGCTGTACCCCAAAGAAGGGTCGGGTGGCTGAGCCCGGCTTCATCTTCATTGCACCGGGAAGCGGTGTGATCATGTGGCCGCCGGTTTCCGTCTGCCACCAGGTGTCGACAATCGGGCAGCGTGCATCACCGACAGTATGGTAATACCATTCCCATGCTTCCGGATTTATGGGTTCTCCCACAGTGCCTAGCAGGCGCAGACTTTCGCGCGAGGTACTCTTCACCGGTGCCTCGCCCATGCGCATCAGGGAACGCAATGCGGTGGGCGCGGTATAGAAGGTATTGACCTTGTGCTTGTCGCAGACTTGCCAGAACCTCGACGCATCCGGGTAGGTGGGGACACCTTCAAATACCAGAGAGATTGCACCATTGGACAGTGGTCCGTAAACAATGTAGGAATGACCGGTGATCCAGCCAACATCTGCGGTGCACCAGTAAACATCGCCATCGTGGTAATCAAATACGTACTTGTGCGTAATGGACGCATACAACAGATAGCCGCCGGTGGTATGTAATACTCCTTTTGGTGTACCGGTGGAACCGGATGTATAGAGGATGAACAATGGATCCTCGGCATCCATTGATTCAACGGGGCAGTCACTGGAAACCGTGTTGATGGCCTCGTGATACCAGATATCGCGTCCTTCATGCCAGTCCACCTTGCCGGAGGTGTGCTGCACGGTGACTACGGTGTGTACATTCGGGCAGGACAGCAGCGCCTCGTCTGCATTGGCTTTCATGGGGATGGTTCTGCCTCCGCGCAAGCCTTCATCCGTCGTGATAACGGTGTGGCAATCAGAATCCAGTATCCGGTCCTTGATGGACTCCTTCGAGAAACCACCGAAGACAACGGAATGTATGGCGCCGATGCGCGCGCAGGCCAGCATCGCATAGACAGCTTCGGGGATCATGGGCATGTAGATACATACACGATCGCCTTTCTTTATATTGCGTGACTTGAGTACATTGGCCATGCGGCACACATGTTCGTGAAGTTCCTTGTAGGTGATACGGGCATCTCTGGCGGGATCATCTCCCTCCCAGATCAAGGCAACCTGGTCACCACGGCTTTCGAGATGCCGGTCAACGCAGTTGTAACAGGCATTTAAGCGGCCGCCCTCGAACCAGCGGATGTGCCCCTTGCTGTAATCCCAGTCCAGGACCCTGTCCCATTGCTTGTCCCAGTCAAGAAATTTCTCTGCCTGCTCCGCCCAGAATCCGGCTGGATCGGAAACTGATCGCCGGTACATCGCCTCATAGGTTGCTGCATCGATGTGTGCATTCCGGGCAAAGGCTTCAGGCACGTCGTAAATTTTGCTTTCGGACATAGGTAAATTTCCCTGGTGGTTGTATAGAGAGTATGTAGATGCTTGCTGATTATAGTCATGCAGCAAACGCTGCCAAGTGATGTCTCGCGGCTGTCATGTGGGTTGCAGGTACTCCATGGGTGCTGGCAGTGTGCGGCTGTTTGGTATCGCGGTGACGTCCCAGTGATCAATTGCCCACTGCCAGAGTTCATCCCTGCTGGCATCCTGGGGTGATTCCGGCAATGGCTGCTGCAAAAAACGCAACACATCGATCACGGCAGTGTGCCTGTCATCCACTGTCACCGCCTGTGCAAGGGTCTGCTTGCTGAGTTTGGCCCGTGCTGAATTCACCGCGACCGGCAGATGCAGGTAGGAGGGAGTCGGCAGGCCCAGTAGTTGTTGCAGGTACATCTGCCGCGGCGTTGAATCCAGCAAATCTGCCCCGCGCACCACATCAGTAACCTGTTGTGCGGCATCATCCACGACCACAGCAAGCTGGTAGGAAAACAGCTTGTCCGCGCGTCTGACAACGAAGTCGCCGATCTCGGATGCCAGTTGCTGCTGCAATGGAGCTTGTAGACGGTCTGGAACGCTGATTGCAATGGCCTCTGTGTGCACCCGGACCGAACGGGGGCTGCGTCCGGGGGGCAACCCATTGCGGCATGTGCCCGGATAGACCGGGCCAGCTTCCGTTTGCACGGCACTGTCGGCAATTTCCTGCCTGCTGCAACCACAGTGGTAAAGAACTCCCTGCTGCCACAGCTGGTTGAGCGCGGCATCATAGTGCTGGCTGCGCTGGCTCTGGTAGCTCACGGGACCATCCCATGTCATGCCAAATTGCTCCAGTGTTCTGAGAATGTGGTCACTGGCACCGGCAATCTCACGTGGCGGGTCGAGGTCTTCGATTCGAAGTAGCCACTCACCCTGCTGGTGCCGGGCATCCAGGTAACTTCCCATCGCGGCGACCAGCGAACCAAAGTGTAATGGCCCGGTCGGCGAGGGTGCAAATCGGCCGCGGTATCGGGTTATTGCCATGTCAGTCCGGGAATATAAAAAGCCGGCGTGTGCCGGCTTTTGTAATACGGAAACGGCACAGGATGCCTGTTAACCCATTTGTTTTTCCCGAATTTCATCGAGAATCTTGCAGTCAATGCAGAGTGTCGCCGTAGGCCTTGCCTCAAGGCGTTTCACCCCGATTTCAACACCGCAGGCCTCACAGTAACCAAATTCGTCATTGTCAAGGTGGCGTATGGATTCATCGATTTTCTTGATCAGCTTACGTTCCCGGTCGCGTGCACGTAACTCCATGCTGAACTCCGACTCCTGGGTAGCGCGATCATTGGGGTCGGGAAAATTGGCGGCATCATCCTGCATATGGTGCACGGTGCGATCCACCTCCTCCATTAACTGACGCTTCCAAGCCAGCAGGATATTCCTGAAGTGCTCAACCTGCTTTTCATTCATGTATTCCTCGTTCCGGTCTTCCTTATAGGGGGCAATACCGGGCACGGGTCCGATCTGTGATGCAGGCCGCTTTTTGGCCGGAGTTTTCACAGGGGCGGTTTTCTTCGCTACGGCTTTCTTCGGGGCGGTTTTCTTCGTCACGGCCTTACTGGCTTTGGCCTGCTTGGTGTTCGCCTTCTTTTTAGGAGTCGCTTTTGCTGGGGTTGATTTTTTTGCGGCAGTCTTCTTGGCTGTTGCCTTTTTCGCCACCGCCTTTTTCTTGACCGCAGCCTTGGTTGATACCGCTTTCTTTTTTGCCGCCATGTAGACTATCTCCAGATTCGGCTATTTAACATGCTGTTTGGATTGACAAAATTATTTTTAACCGCTGTATTTATGCGTATGATTATCAGCCGGCTACAGACATAGGGGCGTTATTTATACGCCACTTTTGCTATTAGTCAAGAACGGAACACGAGACAATCAACGGCCCCGGTCGTGTAAATTGCGCCATGCAGACGCCATGTCGGATGCATGCGGGACATAAGGATGAGCTGAGAATGAAAACAGAATTACAGGCGCTGTTATTCGATGTAGACGGAACACTGGCAGACACCGAGGATGTACATCGCCAAGCCTATAACGCCGCGTTCAAGGCGGCGGGCCTGGACTGGGTATGGAGCACTGAACGCTACCATCAGTTGCTGTCAGTTTGCGGTGGTAAGGAGCGAATTCGCCATTACGTGCAGCAGCAGGGTCTGGAGCCGCAGCTGCCAGCCGATCTAGATGAGTACATTGCGGGTTTGCATGCAGAGAAAACCTCGATTTATGTCAACCTGATGACCGCAGGCGGGGTGCCGTTACGGCCCGGTGTTGAACGTCTTATCAGGGAGGCACGTGATCAAGGGCTGCGCCTCGCTATTGTGACGACCACGACCCCAGCGAATGTGAGCGCACTGTTCAGGCATAGTTTCGGCGGGCATGAGGGCGACTGGTTTGAGCTGGTCGCGGCAGGCAGTATCGTGCCACGAAAAAAACCGGCACCCGATATCTATAACTATGTCCTTTCGAAAATGGGTCTGTCTGCAGCAGAATGTCTGGCCCTGGAAGACTCCAGGAATGGTCTGCAAGCAGCACGAGCTGCCGGCCTGAAGGTACTGGTTACCGTCAACCCGTACACCGACAGTCACGATTTTTCGGGTGCTGCCGTGGTGCTCGATCACCTCGGTGATCCGGGCAACCCCTGTCACCTGCTGCAGGGCCGCTTGCCACCCGGACCTTTCGTAGATGTGAACTACCTGCGTCGTTTGCATGCTGCCTGCCGGGTGGATTGACGGTGAAAACAGCCGACCGCATGCAATTCATACAACCGTTTCATGTCATGGCCTTGCTGGCGCGTGCCCGTGAACTGGAAGCGGCGGGTCGTTCGATCATCCACATGGAAATCGGTGAGCCGGATTTCGTAACGCCACAGCCGGTGATCGATGCCGGGATCAGCGCCTTGCAAAGTGGTTACACACATTACACTCCCGCGGTGGGGCTGCAGGCGCTGCGGCAGCGAATCGCTGAATTTTACCTGCAGCGTTATGGTGTTGAAGTCGAACCTCAGCGGGTTGTCATTACACCCGGTGCATCGGCCGCATTGCAGCTGGTCATGGCGGTACTGGTAAACCCGGGTGCACAGGTATTGTTGGCGGATCCGGGTTACCCGTGTAACCGGAATTTTGTGCATTTACTGGGCGGGCTGCCAGTTGGGATCCCGGTAAGCGCTGCGTCTGCCTATCAACCTGAAACGCAACAGCTGCGTGAATACTGGACAGAGGCGGTTGCTGCCCTGCTGGTGGCCTCGCCTTCAAATCCGACCGGCACCCTGCTGGGAGAGGGGATGCTGCGCGAATATCACGCCATTGCAGCAGCGCACGGTAGTAGCCTGATTGTCGATGAAATCTACCACGGCCTCGTTTACGACCGGCAGGCAACGACGGCCCTTGCCGTCTCGGAGGATATCTTTGTGGTAAACAGCTTCTCCAAGTATTTCGGCATGACCGGTTGGCGACTGGGCTGGCTGGTCGCGCCACCGGGCTATGTGGCAGACATCGATAAACTGGCACAGAACCTGTTTCTTGCTGCCCCGACCATGGCGCAGCACGCGGCCCTGAGGGCGTTTGATGAGGACAATATCCGTATCCTGGAGACACGGCGCCGTGAATTTCAGCAGCGTCGTGATTATCTATTGCCGGCATTGCGGGACATTGGTTTCGATATCGCAGTGATCCCTGACGGTGCCTTTTACCTGTATGCCGGTTGCCGCCGTTTTACCGATGACAGTTACCGCTTTACCTCAAGGTTACTGGAGGAGGCGGGTGTGGCGATTACCCCGGGAACCGATTTCGGCAATAACCGGCCAGAATCCCATGTGCGTTTTGCCTATACGACATCGCTGGAAAATCTGCAGGAGGGTGTGCGGCGGTTGCGGGCGTTTCTGTCCTGAAGCGACACTGTGCAAAAAGCCGCTCGCAAAGGGGTAACTCCCGCAAGGAAAAGGCAACACCATAAACTTCCTGGCGATCTTTGCATGTCTGCGAGTAGCATGCATCCCACTGCTAACCCATCCGGTCATGCGGTGTTCTCCTGGACATGCTGCCGTAGTTCCCCGACCCACATTGCCGTGGCGCCGGCCACCGAGACCGGCATGGCGAGAAAGTTCACAAACGGGATCATGGTCATCAGCAATGAACTGCCGCCAAAGCCGTAGGAGAGCATGCGCCGTTGCCTTAACAGCTTGCGTTGTATGGAGAAATGCAGCGCGTGATTTGCCATCGGATAATCAATGTATTCAACGGCCAGCATCCAGGCGCTGAAAAGTCCCCATAAAAAAGGTGCCGCCACATTGATGCCAGGGATCAGGAACAGAATCCCAAGTGGCAGCGCACGCAGCAGGAAATAAAGCAGTTTGCGTAATTCCGAAAGGATGCTGGGGATAAAATCCTTTGCCAGTTCCTGCCAGCCGCCGGTCTCAACGGGTTGCCCGGTCAGGTGTTTCTCTACCGCTTCTGCGAGCATGCCATTGAAGGGGGCGGCAATCAGGTTGGTTATCATGGAGAAGCTGTAAAAGATGATCAATATCCCTGCGGTGGCAAATATCGGCCAGAGCAGGTAGCGCAGCCAGTCAAGCCAGGTTGGCAGATAACCGAGGAGCAGGTTGATTAACTGCTCCAGCCAGTGTGACAGACCGAATATTGCACCGCTGAAGAACACACAGCTCACCAGCAGTGGGATGGCAACATAACGGCGCAGTCCCGGTTGGCGGACAAGACGCAAACCCTCAAGCAGGTAGTGCATGCCGGAATGACTGTTTTTCATGTGGATCCTCTTCGTGCCAGCAGGGCAGTACCGTATGCCGCTTGCTGGTAAACGGCGGCAACCACGGGGATGCCGGTTAGTCGAGAACGTATTGTACGCCATGCCGCATTGGCTGCACCGCCGCCAGTAGTGATGATCCTTGCGGGCCAGGGCGACCCCAGCTCGGCCAGCTTTCGATAACCTCGGTATTCAATCATCGCGATCCCCTCGAGGATGCCCTGGTAAAACAGTACGTCATCCGCTGGTCTGGGCTGCAGTCGGGGTTTCAGTGCGGGGTCGTTTACCGGGAAGCGTTCACCTGCGGCAAGCAGCGGGTAGTAATCCAGCCCGGTGGGCTGTTGGGGATTCATCAAGGAGGCAAAGCGTTCGATTTCTGCTGACGTGAAATAGGCCTTGAGTACCGCGCCACCGCTATTGGATGCGCCACCCACCAGCCAGCGGTCACCCAGGCGGTGGCTGTAGATACCGTATTCGGGTGCAAACAGCGGCTGGTCTGCCAGCAGCTTCAGGACCAGCGTGCTGCCCAGCGAGGTGACCGCTTCCCCGGGTGCGGCACCGGTAGCAATAAAACTGGCCGTACTGTCGGTGGTGCCGGCAAGGATGCGCGTCCGGGGAGACAGGCCCCAGCGTTTACAGCCAACTGCCGTTAATGTCCCGATCTCATGTCCGGCAGGTACCACCCGCGGTAACAATTCCGCAGGGACATCCAGCGCCTCCAGCCACCCGGGCCAGCATCGATTGAGGATGTCATAACCAAGCTTCAGTGCATTGTTCTCATCGCTGTATCCAAAATTGCCACACAGCCTGCCCAGCAGCCAGTCGGCCTGGTGCAGGATATGCCGGGCATTACGGCAGGGGGGTGTGTGCAGCAACCACAGCAGCTTGGCGAGGCTGGCACTGGCACCGTGTGCAGCACATCCCGGTGGGGCAATGCCAGCGATGCGTTGTGCTTCACGGCTGGCCCGCGCATCGTTGTACATCAATGCCGGCCCCAGTGGTGCGCCGGTGACATCGCAGCACAGCAGGGTGGAGGAGGTGCCATCCACGCTGATTGCAGTGACGCCGGCCAGTGGGTGCTGTGACTGTAGCCGGTCAAGGTTCGCTGTCAGTGCCGCCCACCAGATTTCAGGATCCTGTTCGACAGCTGCTCCGTTACGGCCGGGTGCCGGCAGCGGTGTGCTCACCTCGGCCTGAATACTGCCCGCTGCATCGATAACACAGCTACGGCAGCCCGAGGTGCCGATGTCGATACCTAGAAAACGTGGCTCGGTCAAAGCGAAAGAGTCGGTCAGGTTGCTGTCGCTCCTTGCGGCGATGGTCCCGGTCACGAGCGTCCGGGCCAGGCCGGGCGGGTCCAGTCATCCCGGCATGGAGCAACTGTACTATTCTATACTGGCATATTAAACAATGAGTTAAAACTTATTGTTACTGCTGGGCGGAGTCCAGCCGGGCTGCCGGTGCTCTACGATTACCTCGGTGTATACCCCGCCGCGCACATTAAATTTGGCACGCAGGCGCATAAACCGTGGCTTGCAGACGGTGACCAGATCGTTCAGGATCCGGTTGCTGATGTCCTCGTGAAATGCGCCTTCATCACGGAATGACCACACATACAGTTTCCAGGATTTGAGTTCCATACAGAGCCGATCCGGTATGTAGTCAAGGTATAGAGTGGCGAAATCCGGCTGCCCGGTTTTCGGACACAGACAGGTAAATTCCGGGGTGCGAATTCGGATGGTGTAATCGCGGTCCGGATGCGGGTTGGGGAAGGTTTCGAGTTCCTTGCTGGGTTGTGTTGACATGCATGCAGGTTACAAGACACAAGATGCTGTATGCAAGTGATAGCCAATAACTAATAGTTGTATTTTTTGGTGCTAATCGAGTAGTCTAGCGGTCCATGCGGTTGTCCAAAATAAAGCTGGCCGGGTTCAAGTCCTTCGTCGATCCGACCACGATCCACATCCCGACCAATTTGGTTGGCATCATTGGTCCGAATGGTTGTGGCAAGTCGAATGTCATCGATGCCGTACGCTGGGTGATGGGTGAATCCTCGGCCAAGCACCTGCGCGGCGAGTCCATGGCCGATGTCATTTTTAACGGTTCAAACGGCCGCAAACCCGTGGGTCATGCCAGCATAGAACTGGTGTTCGATAACACCGATGGCGGCATTACGGGGCAGTATGCCGGATACAATGAAATTTCCATCCGTCGCCAGGTTTCACGGGATGGCACCTCCAACTACTTTCTCAATAACACGCGTTGCCGCAGACGTGATATTACCGATATCTTTCTGGGTACCGGTCTAGGCCCGCGCAGTTACTCCATTATCGAGCAGGGCACGATCTCGCGCCTGATCGAGGCCAGGCCCGAAGATCTGCGTTCCTTCCTGGAGGAGGCCGCCGGAATCTCCAAGTACAAGGAGCGCCGCCGCGAAACAGAAAACCGCATCAACCACACCCGTGAAAACCTGGATCGCCTCAATGACCTGCTGGAAGAGATTGAAAAGCAGCTCGACAAACTGAAGCGACAGTCGCGAGCTGCAGAACGTTACAAGGAACTCAAGGAAGAAGAGCGCCAGGTCAAGGCCGAGCTGCTGGCATTGCGCTATAGCGTCATGCACGAGCAATCCAGTGAAAGGGAGCAGGCAATCCAAGGGCGCGAGCTTGCCATGCAGGCCGAGCTTGCCGAGCAGCGCAAGCTCGAGGCGGAACTGGAAAAACTGCGTGACAGCCTGACGGGGGCCAATGAATCTTTCAATACCGTGCAAGGCCACTACTACAAACTGGGCGCGGATGTGGCCCGTGTTGAACAGGCCATCAAGCACAACAAGGAATCACGTCAGCAACAGCAGCAGGAATTGTCACGCGCCGAACAGACGCTGGCCGAAATCGAGACACACATCAATATCGACAATACACGGTTGCAGGAACTGGCCCGGGATCTGGAGGCGCTGGAACCCGAACTTGCTGCGGCCACAGAGCGCAGCGAGCAGTCGGTAGTCGCGCTGAAAGAGGCCGAACAGGCGATGCAAGCCTGGCAGCAGGAGTGGGACGAGTTTAACCGGCGTTCGGCGGAACGTGCCCAGGTTGCGCAGGTGGAGCGTACCCGCCTTGACCATCTTGAGCGTCACATGCAGCAGCTGGATGAACGCTTGCGGCGCATGGACGACGAGCAGCAGTCACTGGGTGGCCAGTCACTGGGTCGGGAATTGCAGCAAAAGGCGCAGGCATGCGAGGTACAGGAAACCGGCCTGACCGGGATACAGGCGGCACTCGATAATGCCGTGCGGCGCATCGCTGATGTGCGTGGCGGGTTGGAACAACGGGAACAGGAACTGTCCGCACTGCAAAGCGTTCATCATGACACCCGGGGCCAGCTGGCCTCCCTGGAAACATTACAGCAAGCGGCACTGGGACAGCGTTCGGAACAGGTCACAGGCTGGCTCAGATCGAGTGGACTGCAGGGTGCACAGCGACTGGCACAGGAAATACAGGCAGAGTCGGGCTGGGAGCATGCAGTAGAAACGGCGCTGGGGTTCTATCTCGAGGCCGTCTGTATCGATGGACTGGATGGTACGGCACAGCTGCTTGGTAGCCTGCAACAGGGTGCGTTGGCGCTGTTTGATACCAGTGTCCCGGCAGAAACCGCCCCGTCGTCTGACAAGGGTGTGGCGCTGGCCAGCAAGGTGACCTCATCCTGGTCCATTGGTGCGTTGCTTGATGGCATCTATGCCGCGGAATCCCTGTCACAGGCACTGTCGATGCGTGCCGGACTGGCAGGCCACGAGTCCATTATCACTCGGGACGGCATCTGGATAGGAAAAAGCTGGCTGCGCGTTGCGCGTGACAGCGACGAGAAGGCGGGTGTGCTTGAGCGTGAGCGGGAAATCAGCGAGTTGGCCACGCAAACCAGGGAGCAGGCCGCGAGCATCGAGGTATTACGGCAGTCAATCGCGGCGGCGCGTGAGGAACTGCTGGTGGCTGAAGCCGAGCGTGAGCAGTTACAGTCTGATTACAACCAGACACAGCGTGCCGTCAGTGAGCTGCGAGCCGAGCTGGCTGCTGTGCAGTCGCGGCTGGAGCAGCAACACAGCCGGCGCGAGCATGTCATGATGGAATCCGAGGTGTTGCGCGTTGAAAAGGCCAGCGAGGCAGAAGCACAGGCAAACGCCCGGATCCGGCTTCAGGAAGCACTCGATGCGGCGGCTGCCCTGTCGCTGGAACGTGAGGAGCGGACACGCCAACAACAGCATCTTAGCAGGATGCTTGATGCCGCCAGGGAGTCAGCGCGCAGTGATCAGCAGTCAATGCACGAACTGGCCATACGCGTGGAGTCCATGCGTACCGCTCACGCTGCCACCCGACAGTCACTGGAACGCATGCATGAACAGTGTCAGCAGCTGATCTCGCGTCGTAATGAACTGACCACTGTGCTGGGGCAGGGCGATACACCGATTGTCGAGCTTCAGACCGAGCTGGAACAGCTATTATCAGGACGCATGAAGGTCGAGGCAGAACTTGGCGAGGCGCGCAAGCGCGTTGCGGATATAGAACATGGTACCCGTGAACTGGATCAGCAACGGATCAGGAAGGAACGCAGTGTCAGCAACCTGCGCGAGCAGGTTGAGCAGGACCGCATGGCATGGCAGGAAATCAAGGTACGCAGTGATACCCTGCTTGAGCAGATTACGGCCTCCGGTTTTGAGTACCAGTCGTTGCTGGAACAATTAGACGAATCGGCGAACGTCGAGCGATGGTCAGAGCGGGCCGAAAAACTGGAACTGCGGATCCAGCGGCTTGGTCCGATCAACCTGGCAGCGATTGAGGAATACGAGGAAGAATCCAAGCGCAAGGTGTACCTTGATGCACAGCACGCAGACCTGGTCGAGGCATTGAGCACATTGGAAGGTGCCATCAACAAGATCGACAGGGAAACCCGGACCCGCTTTAAGGAGACCTTCGAAAAGGTAAACCAAGGCCTGCAGGAGAATTTTCCGACCCTGTTTGGCGGCGGGCAGGCCTACCTGGAACTGACCGGTGAGGACCTGCTGGATACCGGGGTGACCGTCATGGCACGTCCGCCGGGCAAGCGTAACAGTACTATCCACCTGCTTTCCGGTGGCGAAAAGGCATTAACCGCAATTGCACTGGTGTTTGCAATATTCCGGTTGAATCCGTCACCTTTTTGCATGCTCGACGAGGTCGATGCGCCGCTGGATGACGCCAATGTCGGACGTTACTGCGATATGGTTCGCAAGATGTCGGAACACGTCCAGTTTATCTTTATTACCCACAACAAGATCACCATGGAAATGGCCAATCAGTTGACAGGGGTTACCATGCATGAGCCCGGTGTGTCGCGCCTGGTGGCCGTGGATATTGATGAGGCAGTGAAACTGGCTGCAGTCTGACCCTGGCAGGCGCTGTTGAATTACGCCGGGCATTTGCAGCAAAATACAGCTACTCTATACGCATGGCTTAATGCAGGTCAGGTGGTCCTCAAATGGAAAATTTGCGTTGGATACTTCTCATTGTCGGGGCTGGAATTGTCCTCGCGATTTATCTGTTCGGTATGTACCAGAGCAGGAAAGAAGAATTGCCGCGGCGCAACAACGGTCATCGTGCACCACCGGCACTGGGTCAGGAAGACGGCCTTGATGACTTCGACTACGACGACGATCTTGATGATGTGGTTAACCAGGTGGGTGAGCTTTACGCTGATGACGATCTCCAGGCAGACCCGTTTGATGATTACATGCCTGTCGAGGACGCCGCTGACCGGGATTCCGGCAAGCAGGCGGTTGACAAGCACGAAAGCGGATATCCCGAGAAGGTCTTCACCCTCTATGTGATGGCGCCACGCGGCGTCCCGTTCCGTGGCCCAGTCCTACTGACTGCGCTGGCGGATGCCCGGCTCGAGTATGGAGATATGCAGATTTTCCATCGTACCGAAATGGTTGACGGTCGCAAGAAGACGCTGTTTTCTGCTGCCAATATCAAGGAGCCGGGTATCTTTGACCTTTCTGCAATGGAGGGGTTTACCACGGAAGGCATCGTGCTGTTTATGCAGATACCGGGTGCTGTTGATGGTGTGCGCGCCTTCGATGCCATGGTGGAGTCGGCACGTATACTGGCAGATAATCTGGACAGCGTTGTGTGCGACGCGACCCGCAGTGTATTGACAAACCAGACAATCAGTCACATGCGTGAAGAGGTGATTAGCTGCCAGCTGCAACAGCGGGTGGCGAATGCTGCATCATGAGTGCGCCGAAATCCGTGCACCAGCGTGCACGGAAGCTGCGTGCCGAGATCGACGAGCATAATTATCGCTACTACGTTCGGGATGATCCCCTGATCCCGGATGCGGAATACGATCAGTTACTCCGCGAACTGCAATCCCTTGAAGCACAGTACCCGGAGCTTGTTACCCCGGATTCACCTACACAGCGCGTCGGTGCAGCGCCGCTAAAGGCCTTTGGCGAAGTCCGTCATGAGCAGCGCATGCTGTCACTCGATAATGCCTTTTCCGATGACGAGCTGGTCGACTTTGACCGGCGTGTGCGTGAGCGTCTCGA
The DNA here is from genome assembly GCA_022340485.1 of Gammaproteobacteria bacterium. Lineage (GTDB taxonomy): Bacteria > Pseudomonadota > Gammaproteobacteria > UBA9214 > UBA9214 > UBA9214. The sequence goes on from JAJDNX010000053.1 coordinate 16,163, forward strand.
AACGGACCAGGTCGAATACGCAGCCGAACCCAAGCTAGACGGTCTGGCCGTGAGCCTGCTGTATCAGCAGGGCCTGCTGGTACGCGCAGCAACACGTGGTGATGGCGTCACCGGCGAGGACGTCACACAGAACGTACGCACCATTGCATCGGTACCGTTGCGGCTGGTTGGCCACTCGATTCCCGAGGTCCTGGAGGTGCGCGGCGAGGTGTATATGTCGCACGCCGCATTCGAGGCATTGAACCGGCAGGCCAGTTCTGAAGGCCAGAAATTGTTTGTAAACCCGCGCAATGCTGCTGCCGGCAGCTTGCGTCAGCTGGATCCGGCAATTACCGCCGGGCGTTCGCTGGAAATGTTCTGTTACGGTGTTGGCAAGGTCAGCGGTGGTGTGCTGGCGACAACGCATACCGCCATCCTGTCACAACTGCAGGACTGGCGTCTGCGGGTGTACGAAGATGTGCAGCAGGTAACCGGGGTACCCGGTTGCATTGCCTACTATCAACGCTATGAGCAGCAGCGTGATACATTGCCTTTTGAAATCGATGGTGTGGTCTTCAAGGTCAACCGTCTGGACCAGCAGCAATCACTGGGCTTCGTTGCACGGGCGCCACGCTGGGCAATCGCCCGCAAGTTTCCCGCTCAGGAACGTGAAACCAGGGTACTGGGGATAGAGGTCCAGGTGGGACGTACCGGTGCTTTGACGCCGGTAGCGCGCCTGCAACCGGTGTTTGTTGGCGGTGTCACCGTCACCAACGCAACGCTGCATAATGAGGAGGAGGTGCAGCGCAAGGATGTGCGCTGCGGTGATACCGTGATAATCCACCGTGCCGGTGACGTCATTCCCGAGGTGGTACGCGTTATCAAGGAAAAGCGCCCCAAGGGGACGAGGAAATTTCAGCTGCCGGCGACCTGCCCGGTGTGTCATTCGCACGTGGTGCGTGTGGAGGGGGAGGCGGTCGCACGCTGTTCGGCTGGCCTGTTCTGCCCTGCGCAACGGAAAGAGGCAATCAAGCATTTTGCCTCGCGCCGTGCGATGGATATCGAGGGGCTGGGTGACAAGCTGGTGGAACAACTGGTTGAAAGGAACCTGGTCCGTCATGTCAGTGATCTTTACCGACTCTCGGTTGACGACCTTGCCGGTCTCGACCGTATGGCCGTGAAGTCAGCAAGCAACCTGATCGAAGCGTTG
>JAJDNX010000058.1 GCA_022340485.1 Gammaproteobacteria bacterium
TGGCACGTACGAAGCAAGCGACTCTTACCATTACCCCCCTGCTGCTGTATCTGCTGCAACTGTCCCTGTCATCACCGGTGAGGGCAGTTGATTCGCAGCTGCCGGAACTCACCATTTGTTATAACTACAATTGCAGCCGTGCTGCGCTTGTCCGTCCTGCTGCCGGGGAGTGGCAGACCGTCGTCAACCAGTTCCAGCCAGCTGCCCGTTCAGCGGTCGAGGAGCGTGAAATGATCCGACGGGCGATTGCCGTACTGGAACAGATTGTAGGCATGCAGACCCCCACCTTTCGGGATCGTGGCAGGAACCCGGTCGTTGACGACTGGCCCGGGCAAATGGACTGTATCGATGAATCGACAAACACCAAACGCTATCTGGATCTGTTGCAGGCGCAGGGTCTGCTGCGCTGGCATCGTGTAGCCGAACGAGCCTACCGTGCTCCGTACCTGTTTGATCCGCATTGGGCCGGTCAGATCATTGAGCTGGAAAGCGGGGCAAGCTATGTCGTCGATTCCTGGTATCTCGACAATGGCAACCCCCCCTATATCCAGGCGCTCAATAAATGGCTCAGGAAAGACCCGATTCAGGAATAATCGGTACCGGCTGGAGTGCATGGCGGCTTGCGGAATCGTTATAAAAGCAATACACGTTTTACAACCATCTTCTGTTCTTCCGTCGTCATGGCTTTGCTGCCAGGGTTCATGCCCGGTTATTCAGAGCCCTGAAGCTCCTCCTCGATGAAGCGCAGTAGCGCTTCAATGAGCGCCTCGCGCGGGTAGTCGTTGTGGTCAACGAGAACCTCGCCGACGATGCTGTGAGTGCGTGCGATGGGTACGGCCAATGCCAGATGGTCGGCGTTGAGATAGGCAAGCAGTGTGCTGCCCGGGATGAACTGGTCATAGAAGATGATCTGGCTGTCATTACGGGCATCCACCCTGGAAAGCTTCCTGTAGGAGCCACGCAGCATGGATGAGATGCGCCCGGGTTCCGGGTAGGTGATCAGCGAATAATAGGCGATCCCGTCCGGCAACCGGTTTGCTGCCAGCCAGGCCTGGCGCGTATCCGGTCGCAGACTCTCTATTGCGCCTTTATCGCCAGGCGTGCATTGTGATTCCGGAAAATATTGCAACAGATTGAGGAGCGACTGCCCGACATCGTTTGCCATGGGTGTACCCCCCACTGCACCGGCAGCACTGACCACGGCGGCAATGCGATCATGGATTTCCGGAAAGTTGACGATGGCTTCGAGGATATCCGGCGTGCCCTTTGAATAACCGACAAGCACTAAGTCAGGCACTGTACCTTCACGGGGCATTGCCATGATGGCGTCGCGAATCTGCTGTGCGTTGCTGCGGCTGCTGGTCAGGCCATGGATTTCCAGGGTAACCATGTCATAGCCGAACGGACGGATATGTGCTGCGGTTGTATCCTGCATACCCAGCCATGCTGAGAAGCAGTCCCAGCCAAGGCCTGGCACGTATACGACGCGCAACGGATGCATTGAACGCCCCAGGCTGACCGCCTTGCCGTCGCCGGGCGGTTCATTGCCGACGCGTGTCAGCGCCTCCTCGCAGGGGCGATAATCCGGTACACTGCCTGCGCGTTCCTCGAGTACCGCACAGAAGATCTCCCGAAAGCGGCCGCGCCTGTCCTGACCGTCCGATTGTATCGCGGGCACCAGCATCAGCGGGGTCGTCTCGGTGGTGTAGGGCATCAGCGGCTTCGATGCACAACCCCCGAGCGCGAGGACCGCGGCTGCCAGCAGGGCAGGCAGGGACAGTACTTGCCATACCGGCACGAATGGACTCTTGTCAGGCATGGGCAGGTATCAGTTCTGTTCTTTTGGGACTACTTCGAAGATGACATCCATGGCACGCTGCAGACTGTCGCGGGCAGGTTGTATCGTGACGGTTTCGTCACTGTTGACCCAGTAGAGTCTGCCCTTGTCATTCAGTAATACCTGCCAGGCATTGACTGGCCGCATGTCCCGTTCCATCACCTCTGCCAGTGCCTCTCCAAGCCCCGGGCTGTCGACGAAGGCACCGGCCTCGGTATTGATGTTTGCCGAGCGCGGGTCAAGATTCATGGAACCAATGAACACATAGCGCCGGTCGACCACGACTGACTTGGTGTGCAGGCCAATGAACTCTGCCTTCGCCGGTGGTACCTCCACAATCGAGCGAATAGCGGGGTCGGCGCGTAATTCATAGAGCTCCGCACCGGCATTGATGAAGTCGTCACGCCAGTATTTGTAGTGGCTGTTGACGGCCGGCACATCATGCGAGGCCAGCGAGTTGGTGAGGATGCGAGTCTTTACACCCCGGTCTGTGAGTTGCTGTATAAAATCGATACCGCGCTGTCCCGGGATGATATAGGCATTGGTGATCAGCAGTTCTTTTTCGGCCTGGTTCATGAAGGCAAACATGGCCTGTATCATATGCTGAGAGATGGCTTCCTTTTCTGTGGCTTCATCATAGACCAGGTAGCTGGTGCCCGGGTACAGTTGCTTTGCAACGGCTGCCAGTTCCGCACTCCAGTCCTTCGGCTCGCGCGGGAAGGCTTGCAGCTCCGCTGCCGTGCGATTCTTTTCCTGGATGGTGCGCCATTTTTCCTTCGCAAATTCCGGGTCGGGATCAGTGGCCAGGTTGACGGCAGATACCACCCATTTGCTGTTCCAGAAGTGATCGAACATGCCATTGGCCTGACGGGCAATATGCCCGAAGCCCAGCAGGTCGAGGTCATGAAAATTATAGGCGTTGCTCAGTCCGTAATAGTGATCGCCAAGATTGCGGCCACCGACAATGGCGGCATTGCCGTCTACAATCATCAGCTTGTCGTGCATGCGACTGTTCAGCCGTTCCATCTCTGCGATCATCTCTGCACCGCGTGACCCCAGATCGCGTCCTTTCCAGGGGTTAAACAAGCGAAACTCGATATTCGGATGATTCTCCAGCTCGCGGATCAACTGGTCCTGGCCCGCCGTGAGCAGATCATCCACGATCATGCGTACGTGCACCCCGCGCTGGGCTGCCAGCACGGCACGCTCCAGTATCATCCTGCCGACATTATCCGGATACCACAGGTAGGTCTGTATATCGATCGAAGAAACGGCCGAGTCGATCAGTGCGAGCCGCCATTGCAGTGCCTCCAGGCTGCTGTCGAGCAGTTTGAAGCCAGAGTACTCCGCGCCATACTTGCTGGAGATGGCATTTGCCAGATTGGCTAGTGCCCCCTCGGTTGCCGGTGGTCTGGCATAACTTGGTTCGAAACGGATGATCTCCTCTTTCATTTGCGGGGTCGCACATCCCGAGAGCAATGCCAGTGCCAGCAAGGCGGTGAACAGTGTTCTAATGATGGTCTGACGGAATAACGTATCCTGCCGTGCTTTCATGTGCTTGCTCTCCTGGTCATTACTCGGTGTTATTTACCGCCGCCTCGCTTTCACGCTGCTGCGGCAGCGGAACCCAGTCAAGGATTTCTATATCGGAAAGTGTCAATGGGCGGGTGACGAAGAACAATACAGCACGCAGGCCATCGGTATAGTAAAGGGTGTCACTGCCATCTTTTTCAGCCCTTGCCTCGGGCACGTGACCAACTCCGCCTACAAAGCCAAGTTGCGCCAGGCCTCCGGAGTACAGCAGGTCCTGGATGATCAGGTTCCTTGTCTCGTCGACGTTCGGATGCAGTGGCCGCCCACCATCACTAGCATCGGAAAAGCGTCCACCCACCGGGCGTCCCGATTGTGCCACAAACACGGGAATTCCCTGGTAACGAAAAGGTGCGACCCACATGCGGATCCTGTATGCAGGTGCACCTGTACCGGTTTTACGCAACACGATGTCCGGACTGCGTCCAAACAATTGTTGTCTGCTATCAGCGTCCTCTTTTTGCACACGGTAGCCGCGGCGAATGATGGCGGCCGCCAGGTCATCGAGTTTCGCAACGGCGACCATGTTGACCGGATCACCCCCTGGGGCGCAGCAGGGCAGTTTTTCAAGAGCATCACGAAAGGCGTCGCTGTCCTGGTAATTCACAGCAGCGGCATCGATATACCGGACGATGGTTTCATAGAGTTTCTGGCTGTATTCACCCGGTACCGGCAGAAACAGGGTAAAAGGAAAGATGCTCTGCTGACCCAGCAGGTCCACGTTCAGGACATGGGTATTCATGTGGTAATTGGTGAACAGAATGCCGCTCTTGGTGGTGCCGGGCGGGATCGGATTTTGGAAGCTCAGCGAATCAAAATAATCATCAATCCGGGCATTGGATCGCTTGGCAAACTTGGTATGCAGGGGCCAGGCGACTTCAAGTGGCGAGAAGTAGTTCGGGTCCGTACCGGATCGCAACAGCCAGAGTGTATGAGTGGAGTCGTTACGCACCTGGATCCACACCGGCTGGATGCCATCGACATTGATGTCCCCACCGAACAGCTGCTTGCTGTCAGCAGCACTGAGCACGCTGGCACTGAGTGTGACACCCTTGACCGTGTCCGAGATCGCCCGGGCGCGCAGCGCGGCATCATCCCTATCTGCAGGCATCTGCCAGGTTGCACAGCTGCAAAGGTTCAGCAGCAGGATTGCGATAGCACCGGTAACAAGCTGTATAACCGTTCTGCCGGAGCGGATTTCGTAAGGTTTCTTCGAGCGCCTCATTGGTTGTTCCTCTTCAGGGACTCCTTGATGATTCCCCCCTCTTGTCCCTCCCAGGGAAGGAACTCGATCTCAGTCAGTGAGGTGGGTTCGCTGTCAAAGATCAATACACCACGCAGACCATTGGTGAAGTACGGGTCCGTAGTCAGATTCTTACGCGGTGCATCCTTCGGTGCGGCGCCGACTCCTTTGACCAGGCCGAACATTTGCAGATTCTGCGAGTAGGCGAGGTCCTCGACCAGTGCGATCAATGCCTCATCCACGTCTGGATCGATCTTGTGGGTCGTCAGGTAGGGCGAGTGGATGGTAAGGCGGGTGCCAATGTCGCGGCTGATCTGTCCGACCCAGACGGGCTTGCCCTGGAACCGCATGGGACTCAACCACAGCCGCAGGTGGTTGCGCTGGTGGATGTTGTCGCGTGCTCTCTGCAATGCGATATCCTGGGGCCGCCCATACAGGTACAGGGGGCTGACGGGTGAGTAGCGGTAACGTTCGCCGGAGAGTACCGAGTTGATCATTTTT
>JAJDNX010000070.1 GCA_022340485.1 Gammaproteobacteria bacterium
CTGCGGACAGCAGCTGGCCCGCAGTAACGGCAAACAGTTCACCCACGGCCAAAAAGGTACCTATCCCATTACTGACATCGCCACTCAGCAACGACTGTTCCTGGAGTCGGCGCAGGGTTTTCTGGCGAATGACACCAATCAAGACATTGTTTTCGTCGGTAACCGGCAGCGCATGGTATTCCTGCCAGTAGGGGCTGTTGAACACGGTCAGTATTGACTGGGCAGGGGAGAGGGTGATCACATGATCGTGCATTAGCTGACGGATGCGGGTAGCTGGCGGTGCATTGATCAGTTCATGCAGGGTCAACACACCGGCAAGCTGTCCTGCTGCATTGGACACATACACATAAAACTTCATACCCCTTCGTATCCGCTTGATGCGTTTGAGCGCGTCCCGAACGGTCAGCTCTTCTGGTACACTTGCCAACGGTGCCTCCATGTGTGCGCCGGCTGTTCCGTCCTGATAGGGAAGCAGGTGTCGTATGGATGCCGCCTGCTCCGGTGGCAATGCAGCCAGCAACAACCCGCGTTTATTCTGATCAATCAGGCGCAACAGCATCACCTGCAGATCAGGCTGGAGTTGGGCGAATATCTGGCCAGCCGCCTGTGCTTCCATAGCGAGCAGGCAGCTGGCTGCATATCCCGGGGTAAACTGTTCGATGACATGCACTGCGGTTGAAAGATTCGCTACCGTCAGGTATTTTGCGCTGCTTTCCGCGGGAAAATCTTCCAGTACACGCGCTGCTGCATCGGGGTGGTCTCGCAGAAACGTTGCCCCCAGACGTGAAAGGGGGTTCATACAGGATTGCCCCTGTTCACATGCACCGACTCCTGCTCGCTGAAGCGTTTGGCCGGGACCAGTGCCTGTCCTTCTGCCGTTTCCAGAATCAGGCTGGTGTGTGTGATACGGAGTATTTTCCCTTCGAGATTGCCAATCCGGATGCTGTCGCCCGGACTGTATATCTGGGCAACCGACTGTGCAGCCAGCAGGTTGGCAATGGTCGTTTTTGCCCCGAGGGAAAAGGCCAGTGCAACGGCCCCAAGCATCACCCCGAAGAAAATGGCGACGAGTGCGACCAGCAGGGTATTGTCGATACCGATCTGTCCGGCAGCGATAGAAAACACGATCAGCAAAACCAGTATCTGACCGAGGCGCCCGAGTACCTCGCTTTGTTCAATACCCATCGTGTTGCTGCTGCGCTTGATGACAGCCCGTGTAACCTCGGCCAGCCACAAGCCGATAAACAGCACCAGTAGCCCCGCCAGCAGGCGCGGAAGGTAGGTCGTGACACCGGTGAGCAGACTCGAGATGACCTCCAGTTCGAGGACCTCGGAGGCTGCAATCACAAAGAACAGTAGTACTACCCAGAATACGATGCGGCTGGCAATCTTCGGCGCTGCACTGTAGGAGCGAGGTTGCTGCACACGGGTATCCATCGGCCGTGTGTGGGCAAGTCGAACCACCGTCTTCTCGGTCAGCTTTTCCGTGGTATAGCGTAACAGTCGCGCAACACCCCAGCCGACAAGTAACAGCACCACGGCCCCCAGTACCGCGGGCAGGTGTTCGAGGATCTGTATGGCGACCCGGCTGACGGATTCAGTCAGGGTGGCAGTCCACTCCTGAATTTCTACCATCGGGTTTTGGGGTTCCATATCCGCACAATCATAGGATCTCAGCCACGTGGCCGCAACACGTCGGTGACGCCACCTCATCCTGTGTATCCTGCACGGTAGAGCAATACCTGTCGGGTCGCGATGACGCAGACTGAACGGATGGCGCCGGTGAAATAACTGCATGACCTGCTATACTGGCCCGCAATGAGTTAGCGTTCGCTACAGGCTGTGATACAGGTTCAGATGGCAACCATTTCCCTTCACGACGTGACGAACGCCCTGATACTGTAATACAGATATCCATCAGGAAAGGCAGGACCTCCTGCACCCGGGTACGTAATGAATACGAATAACAAGGTTCGCGCTAACGATCCTTTGCCGGTCATTGGCTGGCGTGAATGGATCGCTCTGCCTGACCTGGGTATTGACCGGATCAAGGCCAAAACCGATTCGGGTGCTCGCACCTCTGCACTGCATGCCTTTTATGTGGAACCCTTTGAGCGTGACGGGGTTCGCTGGGTTCGATTTGGTATGCATCCGCTACAGGGTCGGGAAGACCGCGTCGTAGACTGTGAGGCGCCGGTTCATGACCAGCGACTGGTGACGGACTCCGGCGGCCACACGGAGGAGCGCTACGTGATCAAAACGACTGCACGACTGGGGATGGTGCAATGGCCAATCGAACTGACACTGACCAATCGCGATACCATGCGTTTTCGCATGCTGCTGGGACGTATCGCACTGCAGGACCGGTTTCTTATCGACCCCGCTGCGTCCTACCTGCTGAGTAAAAAGACCCGGCATCCATAATTCGCAAGAGGAGAAGTAGAATGAGAATCGCAATTCTCTCCCGTAACAAACGGTTGTATTCGACCCGGCGTCTGGTGGAGGCAGCAACGCAACGGGGACATGAAGTTCTGGTACTGGATACGCTGAAATGCTACATGGATATCGCCTCCATGCGCCCCAGCGTCCATTACAAGGGTGAGCAACTGGAGCCCTTCGATGCGGTGATCCCGCGTATTGGTGCTTCTATAACCTTTTACGGTGCGGCCGTGTTGCGCCAGTTTGAAATGATGGGCGCCTACCCGGTGAACGAATCGGTTGCCCTGACCCGCTCCCGTGACAAATTACGCTCCCTGCAGATCCTGGCGCGGGCGGGGATTGGCCTTCCCCTCACAGGTTTTGCCAATTCACCGGACAGCACCAAGGATCTCATCAAACTCGTTGGCGGTGCGCCGCTGGTCGTTAAATTGCTCTTCGGGACACAGGGCAAAGGCGTGGTGCTGGCAGAAACCTCGAAGGCGGCTGAAAGTCTCATCGAGGTATTTCGTGAACTCGATGCCAATTTTCTGGTACAGGAATTCATCAAGGAGGCTGGTGGCGCAGACATCCGTGCCTTTGTGATCGGGGAAAAGGTGGTTGCCGCCATGATGCGCCAGGCAAAGGAAGGAGAATTCCGCTCCAACCTGCACCGCGGTGGTTCGGCCTCGCTGGTCAGGCTTACGCCCGAGGAGCGATCTACCGCCGTCCGCGCGGCACGCAAGATGGGCCTGAATGTTTCCGGCGTGGATTTGTTGCGTTCCAACCATGGACCCGTGGTGATGGAAGTCAATTCCTCACCAGGTTTGCAGGGCATTGAAGAGGCGACTGGCAAGGATGTCGCCAGCCTCATCATCCAGTTTATCGAGAAAAACGCCAAGCCATACGCCTCGCGCACACGGGGTCAGGGGTGACGTGAACGGGCCAGTGTTAATCGGTAAGGTTCTGGTTGCACCCGGTGAGCGCCGCATCATTAATCTCCCCGTAGCGCGTCTCTATACCCATGCGGATCTGTCCATGCCCGTGGAGGTGGTGAATGGACGCCGTGATGGCCCACGACTGTTTGTCAGTGCCGCCATTCATGGGGATGAACTGAATGGCGTTGAGATTATCCGTCGTCTGTTGCGGCATTCCTCGCTGAAACGCCTGCACGGTACCCTGATTGCTGTGCCTGTAGTCAACGTACATGGCCTGTTGCATCGCTCGCGCTATCTGCCGGACCGGCGTGATCTCAACCGCAGTTTCCCCGGCAATGATCATGGCTCGCTGGCGGCACGGATTGCAAACCTGTTCATGCGGGAAATTGTTGCTAACAGTACCCATGGCATCGATCTCCATACCGGTGCCGTTCACAGGGACAACCTGCCCCAGGTGCGCGCCAACCTCCATGAGCAGGAGACCCGTGTGCTGGCCGAGGCATTTGGAACACCGGTACTGATTAATGCGGACCTCAGGGATGGTTCATTGCGGGAAGCCGCCGCGGAATTCGGAATCCCGATGCTGCTTTACGAAGCCGGGGAAGCACTTCGCTTTGATGAGGTCGCCATCCGGGTGGGCCTGCGTGGTGTGCTCAATGTCATGCGTTCACTGGGTATGCTTCCAAAGGTAAAGCGCAAGGAGCCAAGGGTAAAGCCGGTGATTGCCCAGGGTTCCAGCTGGGTTCGGGCACCCGAGAGCGGCATCTTGTGGTCCAGCCTGACGCTGGGTGCTCGCGTCTCGAAGGGCGATGTCATTGGACGCATTGCCGCGCCACTGATGAATCGGGAATATGTGGTTGCGGCGCCTGCGGACGGCATCCTCATCGGGCGCACGCATTTGCCACTGGTCTACGAAGGCGAGGCACTGTTTCATGTGGCGCGTTTCCAGCGGGTGGCGGCAGTTGCCGAGCAGGTGGAGGCACTGCAACAGCTGGAGCCGGCGCAACATCTCGAAGGCGAGACCGACTGACAAGGTGGACCTCCTGTGGGAGCTAGCCGTTTCAAGGCATTGCCTTTTCTGCTGGTGGCGCTACGAGATGCCCCTGCGGATTGGGGAAACCGGGACTACGTCGGGGTCAACCCTGCCCACAACAGGAGCCGCTGTTCCTATCAAGCCTGTTATGGACTGCTTTCCCTTGTTTCGGTATTCCCTTATAGCTAGCAGCGACTGAATATGGAATAGTTCACTTGCCGGGTAATTTAAAATAATCAGCATAATCAATTGGTAACATGCTGCTTATGAATGGGGATCCGCACAGGATGGAACATGTCGAGACGAACCACAGTCCCTGCCATCGAGCCTGAACCAAGCAGGGGGTGATTGATACCATGGGCATTAACAGAATCATATATCTGGTGGATGATGACGAGGCGGTGTGCCACGCACTCACGGTATTCCTTCAAGCCAGCGGATACCGTGTAGAGACGTTTTCCTGCGCCGAGAACTTCCTCACGTTTGCAGCAGAAGGCCTTGTAGAGGGCGTCATGCTGCTGGATCAGCGTATGACGGGATTAACCGGCCTGGAGTTGCAGGAAGTACTCACAGAACGTGGCAGCGAACTGCCGATTATCTTCATTACCGGACATGGTGACGTGAGGATGTCCGTGAAGGCTGTCAAGGCAGGTGCAATCGACTTCCTTGAAAAGCCATTCAGTAATCAGGAACTGCTGGCAAGTATCAGGGAAGCTTTTTCCTATGCGGATCAGTATAAAAAGGACCGCGATTGCATCCTCGAGCTTAGAAAATCGCTAGCCAACCTGACTGCCCGTGAACACGAGGTCATGCGCCATGTGGTTGCCGGCATCTCGAACAGGAGCCTGGCCGAACTGCTGGGTGTCAGCGACCGGACGGTTGAAGTCCATCGCTCCAGGGTTATGAAAAAGATGGGAGCGGCCTCGTTACCCGATCTGGTGCGGAAATACGCCCTCTGTCAGCAAGCCGGCCTGGAATAAACGAAAGGGGATGATCGCAAAAAAATACGGTAACCGTTTGCGCGGTTACCGTGGAGGAGTCATCATGATATGAAAAAAACGACACCTTTACTATAGTCCACGAAATAGCGTATTGCTATTGGGGAATCTACGTACTCAGAGGCCCATCCAGCCGAGTTCAGCCGTGCTGACCGGGCAGAGGACTGACCCGGCATTGACGGGCATTCGGCTGATGTGGCTGTGACGGATACTGTCAGCCGTCTAGGGCAAGCGGCTGATCAGATTCTGTGCGGTTTTCTCTACAATGGCCCTGAAGGTAACGGGTTTCTCGCTACCAGTGTCCCAGGAGTAGGTCATTTCCTCGGTGCCTTCCCAGGCAATGGTACCATCCGAGCTGTCCCAGATCTGGAAGAACATCCGGATATTTGCCTCCTTGGTTTGCAACAGTCGTAATCCAAACAGGCTGAAGCGAGCCTTTGAATCCTGACTGAAATCAGAGAGCTTCAACTGTGCCAGATACCGCGTCCCGGTGATCTCCCCGACCTTCTTCAGCAGATCGCGCTTGAAAACACCGGTGTCGCGATAGTCGACATACATAAGCTTGTACTCTTCCGAAACATTCGCAATGTTGATGGCGCTGATCGTCTCCGGCAGGGAAACGACACGGATATCCGGTCGTTTCTCCTGCATCACGTTCGCAAAGGCAAATGCCAGCGTTTGCTTGTCTTCTTCCTGTCCAGTGACCGTGGAAGGGGTGATGAAGGCCAGACCATAGGTCTCCAGGTTATTTTTATTCAGGGAAAAGTCTTCATGGTCAGCCGTCGAATGGACCTGGTCAATCGAGCATCCTGGGAAAATGATGACAGCCAGCATGATGCAGGCCGGCAGGCAGATACTGCGCAAAAACAATCTCATCGGGTATACCTCTGTGAATTACAGCGCACACTAGTACAACGCCAATACCTGCGTCAATAAACCCTTGTTGGGAATCGTCCGAAGTCCGCTCAGGTGCCAGCGATACGCTGATAATAGCGCAAGCGATAGAGCTGGCGTTTTTGTTGCTCATCCTCTTCGAAACCGGATCGGTCATGCAGGACATTGTTGCAGATCAGACCCTGGCCAGGCTGTAGCGTGGCCCGGTAGATATAGGGAGAATCCGCAGCCAGCAGGTCCGTCAGGGCCGTGGTTGCCTTGCTCACGAGAGGATCCGCGGACCATTCGATGCTGCGGCTGCGTGCTGTGTAACGCATATGCAGTCTACCATTTGCCAGTAACGAAAACACCGGACCACTACGCGCGGGCCGTAATTCAATGCCGTTCTCGACATTGGGCGGGATGGTCATGGCATCAGGCCTCATGAATGCACGGATATAGTCCGGGTTTGCATCCCGCAGGTGTATATAGGCGATTTCATGATCCAGCAGGGCATTTTCACCACCGCTGGCCGCGGCTGAGACACAATGCAGCAGCAAGCCCAGGATCTGCTGTTCTGGACGGTTGTAATAGCCATCGGTATGCCAGTGAATGGGGCGGTTGGTGTAGGGGATGTAACTGCCACGCCATTCGGCATCGAGGACCTGCAGTGTCGTGATGCCATCGTCATCCGCACCCATGTTGCAATCCAGTTCCTGCAACCCAAACTGGTCTCCGAGTAAAGCGGGAATCGCCTTGTCCGGATCGCTGCCGGTGGAGCCAGTATAGATCGCCATGTTGGTCTTCCGGCAGCGGCTGTGAATGGCGTCATGCTCTGCCTTCGTCAGCTGGCGGGGATCACGGACCTCGACTATCAGGTCTTCGAGTCGCTCGGGATAACCCTCCAGCTTCTGCTCCCGCCACGCCCGGTAGGCGTTGTCATGATCGAGATCGAATGGATTCTTCAAGATAAGGTTCCTTGCAGGTCGTAAGGTGCGGCGGGGAGCGATGCCTGAGGCGGAGGACCCTAAGGTCATGCGAAGACCGCCTGCGGGGTATTGTCGAAGTTCCGTGCAAGGGTCTCAATGGTGATGCGCATGATTTCGCGAAAAACCTTGTCCCGGTCACTGTTGACGACAATCGGTATATTCGCGCGATCCGCCTCTGACAGCAGATAGGACTGCAACCGCCAGATTTCGTCAAAATGCTTGAGATAACGATCGCTGCGACGCTGCGGGGCATCGCTACCCCGGCCGCGAATTCGCTGCTGCAGTTGTTTGCGCTTGAGCACGCCCAGCATGATCGGCATGACAACGGCATCCTTTTCCCTGGACAGTTTTTCCACGAACGCCGGATGGATGTGGACGCCTTCGAGGATCACTGATACCCGCTCGCGCAGGGCACGCTGGACAACCGCCTCAATCGCCACCGCGAGCAAATCTGCCTGGCTGCGGTAGCCATTCACCAGCAACGTGTCCGAAACCACATTACTGCCGGTTTCCAGGCTACCCGGCACCGCCGTCCAGGCGGCAAACGATGAAGTATGCAGCACTGGTACAAGCTCCTTCGGCATCATGATGCGCATGACTTCACGAAGCATGTCGGTCGATTGCGTACGCACAATATCCAGACGGTTTGCCAGCATGGTGGCAATGGTGCTTTTGCCGCAGCCGGCGGTACCACCGATAAGGAAAATCAGCGGTCTGCCACTGGCAACAAAATCGCGCCACACCAGCCAGCGGTGGGCGACCGCCGGACCCAGTTCACTCGACTGCCGCAGGTACCTGTAGGTCAGCTCTGCCAGGTGCCTGGACGTCATCATTTCAATACGCCGGTCAATCAGATGCTTGTAGATCGTCGCCACAATATCGTTGGCCTCTTCACTGGCCAGGCCTATGGTTTCAAGGCAGTGCTGGTATTCGAGTCTTGAAAAGGGTGTGATCTGCCCGTTGCGCTGTTCTACCTTGACGGCAAGGTTGGCTTCCTGCTTCTTGTAACGGGTAATCACATCCTTCCCGAAGCGTTTCTTTAACAGCAGATCGAGAACCTTCTGACGCAGATCTTGAGTGCTTATGACGAGTGTATTACCAAGGTTATGTCGAGTTTCCGTTGCCAGTTCATAGGCTGCATCAAATGGCACCCCCGCATCCTGCAGGGAGCGAATCAGGATCCCGCGCAGGAACGGTACGCGCGTATTCTCCTCGCGGTCTTCAACCAGAATTTTTGCCATGAATCATCCTCTCGGCTAGCGTATCCTAACTGTAGCCCACAGACTGGTAGTATGGATAATAGCGATCTTACAGGTTCCCGTTAAGGTGCAGCTACACCCAGGGTCCGAAAATCAGGAGGACAATCATGTTCAGAACGGCTGAACTGGGACAGAAGGTTTCGAAAAACGAGTTCAATCAACGCGAACCCCTACTCAGGCAGGCACTACTCGAGGCGCAGGCAAATCTCAGGGTAAACAGCAAGTTTCCGGTCATCATTGTGTTTGCCGGTGTCGATGGCGGCGGCAAGGGGGAAACCGTCAATATTCTCAATGAATGGATGGATCCTCGCTGGCTGATCACAAGGGCCTATGACGAACCCTCTGATGAAGAACGCGACCGGCCCGAATACTGGCGTTTCTGGCGTGATTTGCCAGCGAATGGTCACATCGGCCTGTTCCTGAGTTCCTGGTATTCACAGCCGATACTGCGCCGCGTGTACGAGAAGGAAAACGAGGCGACCTTCGATGACCGGCTTGACCGTATCCTGGCTTTCGAAAAGGCACTCGCCGATGATGGTGCACTGATACTCAAATTCTGGATGCACCTGAGCCGTGATGCACAGAAACAACGCCTGAAGAAACTCGAAAAGGATCCCCTGACGAGCTGGCGCGTTACCCAGCAGGACTGGGACCACTGGCATATCTACGACCGCTTCGAGACGGCTGCGGAGAGGACCATTATGCGCACCAGCACGGGCACGGCCCCCTGGACCATCGTTGAAGGTCTGGATTCGAACTACCGTAGTCTGACAGTCGGGGGGATTGTGCTCAAAGAGATCAATCGGCACCTGGAAGAAGCCCGCAAGAAGTCATTACTGTTGCAGGAACTGGAGGCACAGCAGCAGTCCGGGAAACCGGTGTTGCAAGCAGCGGAAGCTGAAAACCCTGAAAACGTGGGAGATGCCCTGGCCACGGAACCCGGTCCTCCGCCTGGAACGACAATACTTTCCACTCTGGATATGTCACTGCATTTGACCAAAGCCGATTACAAGAAACAGTTACAGAAGTGCCAGGCGCGACTGAACCTGCTGCATCGCGAGGCACTGAAAAAGAAGATCTCCACCATCCTGTTGTTCGAAGGACCTGATGCTGCCGGCAAGGGCGGTGCCATCCGCCGCATCACTGCCGCGCTGGACGCACGCCATTACCAGGTGATTCCGATTGCCGCGCCCACCGATGAAGAACGGGCGCATCACTACCTGTGGCGCTTCTGGCGACACCTGTCCCGTGCTGGACGCATCAACATTTTCGACCGCAGCTGGTACGGACGTGTGCTAGTGGAACGTGTTGAGGGTTTTGCCTCCGAGGCGGAATGGAAGCGTGCCTTTGCCGAGATCAATGAATTCGAGGAACAGATGACGGAGCACGGCCTGCTGCTGCTGAAATACTGGGTGCATATCACCAAGGAAGAGCAGCTGGAGCGCTTCAAGGCACGCGAGCAGACTCCTCACAAGCGCTGGAAACTCACCGAGGAAGACTGGCGTAATCGCGAGAAATGGGATGATTATGAGCATGCTGTCAACGATATCGTTGAACACACCAGTACCTATAACGCCCCCTGGGTACTGGTGGAGGGAAACGACAAGCGATTCTCGCGCATCAAGGTGCTCACGACCTTCTGTGACCGGCTGGAAGCGATGCTTTCTGCAAAAAAATAGCAGTCCCTCCAATTATGTGATCGTCACTAGGAAGGGATGTCTGCTGCCGTCACTGCCCGGCAGGAATGCGAATGGGGTTCAGGGAGTGTATCTACGTACCTAAAAAATCCAAACAGAAAATTGTTTTTCATGTTTTATTTGATCCACATCATAATGAGACACAACACCAGGCGATAAGATCCCGTGCTGGGAGCCAGCCTGTAACCACTTTTTTGCAGCAAAGGCCACAGGAGATAATAACCATGTCATCGACCAACCCGTTTGCTAACCTCTTTGGCAAGTCACCCTTTACAGCCTTGCAGGTCCATATGCGTGTCGTTCTGGAGTGCGTACACAATGTGCCACCCCTGTTCGAAGCGCTCTCCAAGGGGGATCACCAGGGAGTGAAGTCGGCAAAGGACAAGATTTTCGAGCGTGAAGCCGAAGCCGATAGCATCAAGAATGAATTGCGCAACCGTCTGCCGAAGAGCCTGTTTATGCCGGTGGACAGGCGTGACCTGCTGGATGTTCTGCAAATGCAGGACTCGATCGCGGATACGGCCCAGGACATTGCCGGTCTGCTGGTCGAACGGCCCATGGAACTACCGGAATTTATGCAGCAACCCATGCTGGCACTGGCCAGTCGCTGTGTCGATGTCTGCGAGATGTCGGCAAAAATCATCGAAGAGCTGGATGAATTGTTGGCCATGGGATTTCGGGGTCGCGAGGCAACTCGTGTCGAAGAAATGGTAGGGGCACTAAACCAGCTCGAGGATGAAACAGATGATCTTGGACTGGAACTTGCCCGCCAGTTGTTCCAGCATGAGGATGAGATCAAACCGGTTTCCGTGATGATGTGGTATCAGCTGATTCAGTGGGTTGGTGATCTGGCAGACTATGCCGAGAAGGTCGGCGACCGGTTGCGTTTGCTGATTGCGAGATGAGTCGCACGTGGCGCAGGAGCGGCTGGTATTTTGTCTCCTGCCGCAACTGTTCATCGGGTGCTGGTACGGTGAAACCCTGTGTTGAAAGCAGCGTTGGGGTAGCGCTCTGTCAGGCCGGACAAATGGCCCGGGTGCCAAAAAGTTTTCTTAACCATAAACATAAACTAGTTCTGGAATAAGCCAATGGAAATAATCGCAACATACGGTTACATCTTGATTGCCCTGGCAGTCGTCTTCGGGGTGTATATGACCTGGGGTATCGGTGCCAACGATGTGGCCAATGCCATGGGTACCTCGGTGGGTTCGGGTGCAATCACCGTCAAACAGGCCATTGTGATTGCCGCCATCTTCGAATTCGCCGGAGCGTTTATTGCCGGCGGCAATGTAACAGCGACCATCCGCAAGGGTATTATTGACCCCACGTCCGTGGTTAACCAGCCGGAGATCCTG
This sequence comes from Gammaproteobacteria bacterium, assembly GCA_022340485.1. GTDB lineage: Bacteria > Pseudomonadota > Gammaproteobacteria > UBA9214 > UBA9214 > UBA9214. The sequence continues at coordinate 11,558 of JAJDNX010000070.1, forward strand.
GTCTTTGGTATGCTCGCCGCGTTGCTGGCGGCGGCCATCTGGCTGATGATCGCTTCCTCCAGGGGCTGGCCAGTATCGACTACGCACACCATTGTAGGGGCCATCATTGGTTTCGCCCTGGTGGGTATCGGTGTCGATGCCGTGCAATGGGGCAAGGTTACCCAGATTGTGGCCAGCTGGGTGGTCTCTCCGCTGCTGGGCGGAATTATTGCCTTCCTGCTGATGATGAGTATCCGTCGACTGATCCTGAATACAGAAAATCCCTTTCAGAGCGCCAAGCGCTGGGGGCCGGGCTACATCTTCCTGGTCGGTTTCATCATCTCTCTGGTCACCCTGTTCAAGGGGCTGTCACACCTGAACATTTCGATGACGGTCGGTATGAGTTTTACGGTGGCGGTGATTTTCGGGGTGGTGCTGGCG
>JAJDNX010000083.1 GCA_022340485.1 Gammaproteobacteria bacterium
ATGGTGCGCAAGTCAATCAATAAAAGTCACCAGGAGAACCACAATGACAGGCTTCCAGAAAATAGCAAACAGGTTATGGTTTCCCCTTCTCGCCATGCTGGTATCCGCATGTGTTACCAGTAACATCATTGAACCAAAGTTTAAAGAAACCAGCTACACAAGTCTGGAACCGCTTCATCAAGTAGTATCACTGGCAGCGCTTGAGTCATGCTGCCTGGATTACTCTCTTGAGAGCCGCATACCTGTCATTAATTTTCCGGCACTTGATGAACCTGCCGAGGAGGATACCAGCATTGCAGATATCTGGGTACGCATGCGCAATGGCTTTTCCTTTCCGGCAGTGGATCCGGAGGATGTTCGCAGCTCCATTGATGAATACGTCAAGCATCCGCAGCTTTTCCAACAGATTCTGCAGCGTGGTGAACCCTATCTGTTCCATATTCTTAACCGTATAGAACATTATGGTATGCCTGCCGAGCTGGCCTTGCTCCCGGTCATTGAGAGCGCCTTCGATCCCTTCGCCACCTCACCAGCGGGTGCAGCAGGAATCTGGCAATTCATGCCCAATACTGCTGCAGATGCAGGTCTTGATCAGAATTGGTGGTATGACGGGCGTCGCGACATTATTGCTTCGACCGAGGCCGCACTGGCTTACCTGAACCGACTCCACAAACGCTTTGATGGTGACTGGTTCCTGGCCCTGGCTGCCTACAACGCGGGTACGGCACGCGTACAAAGAGCGATCAGGCGTAACCGTGATGCTGGCAAGCCTGTTGATTTCTGGCATCTCTCCCTACCGGCCGAAACACAGTCCTACGTACCCAGGCTAATCGCCCTGCGGGCGATTATTGAAAACCCACGAGACTTCAACATCTCCTTGCCTGACCTGCTGGATACCCGTCACTTCAGCACGGTTGAAATACAGGGGCAGATCGAACTCAAGGTGGTCGCACAGTTGTCTGAGATACCCTTGACTGAACTGCAGTACCTGAATCCCGGCTACGAACGTTCAGTAACACCACCGAATGAGACTCATGAACTTCTCCTTCCCGATTCAGTAGCGCGGGTGGTTCGCGAGCGTATCGCCCGCCTTCCCCAGGACCAGCGCATCCAGTCGATCCAGCATCGCATACGCAGGGGTGACAACCTGAGTACCATTGCACAGCAGTATCGCACTACCGTTTCAGTGATACGCAACGCCAACCGCCTGAAAGGCAGTAAAATCATTGCCGGTGACATACTAATAGTTCCCGTGGGCGTACGAGAGGATTCTGTTGCCGGAAGTACCTACACAGCACTGATGTGATCTACGCCAAACCAAGAGGAAGCGTAAAAAACCTGTCCTGCTGGATATGGACGTGTTAATCACTGCGGACTTCATGGTATGGCTGAATTTGTTGTTGCGCGCTCAAGCAGGATGCATACTGCCTCCTGCAATATCGAGCATAGACTGAAAATTCAGCCATCACTATAAACACGGTTTACCGCTTGGTACTGAAACAGGCATCGATCATCCAGGTCTAGTTACCCGAAGAAACACGTGTTTCCCGCATTTCAAAATTAGTCAGCACCCGCAGGCAATACGGCAAACAGCCCCTGGAGTTGCTGCCTGTCAGTAACATCTTTTAAGCGGCAGAACGCTCCTGTAGCTAACTGACCTGTATGCAGGACAAGATCTTGCGACAAGCTTCCAGTATCATGTTGTCTGGACGCAGTGTCCGCTGACTGAATCAACTTCCGGAGTAGTAACCCAGCCATGCAGAATTACCCACCCAATGCATTTACCCCCCATCCGAAACTGACCGAATTGCCGCCCCCGGCGATGGACAAACAGGCAATAGATGACGATTTCCTTCGCTACTACAACCGCACCCTGGGCAGGGACAAGCAGCACTGTACCAGTCACTACCTGTATGAAGCGCTCGCCTACACCGTTCGCGACCGGCTAATGGAACGCTGGAAAGAAACCCGCTTTGCCTACGAAGAAAAGGACGCGAGGCGTACCTGCTACCTGTCGCTGGAGTACCTGATGGGCAGGGCCCTCAGCAATGCCATGCTCAACCTAGGCGTTACCAGTGCGGTGACCCGTGTCCTGTACGACTACGGGATAGAACTCGAAGAAGTCGAGACCGCCGAGCACGACGCCGGTCTCGGCAACGGTGGCCTGGGTCGTCTGGCGGCCTGTTTCCTCGACAGTTGTGCGACGCTGCAGTTACCGGTACTGGGTTACGGTCTTCGCTACGAGTACGGCATGTTCCGCCAGGAACTCGTCAACGGCTATCAGATCGAGGAACCGGACCACTGGTTGCGCGACGGCAATCCCTGGGAACTGGAGCGCCCTGAATATACCCAGCGCATCCACTTCGGTGGCCGCACCGAGTTTTACAGTGACGAAAACGGTGTCATGCGCATGCGCTGGGTGGATACCCACGATGTGCTGGCGGTGCCCTATGACATTCCGGTCCCGGGTTTTCACAATGACACAGTGAACAGTCTGCGACTGTGGAAGTCGACCGCCACCGACGAGTTCGACCTGGACGAATTCAACGCCGGCGACTATGCCGAGGCGGTAGCGAGCAAGAACGAGGCCGAACACATCACTATGGTGCTCTACCCCAACGATGCCAGCGAGAATGGCAAGGAGTTACGCCTGCGGCAGCAGTATTTCCTCGCTTCCGCAAGTCTCAAGGATGTGTTGCGCCGCTGGATACGGCTGCATGACAGGGATTTCGCTGCACTGGCTGACAAGCACTGCTTCCAGCTCAACGACACCCATCCGAGTATCGCCGTGGCAGAGCTGATGCGGCTGCTGGTCGATGAGCACCGCATCGACTGGGAACGCGCGTGGGATATCGTTGGCCACACCATGGCCTACACCAACCACACACTGTTGCCTGAAGCGCTGGAGAAATGGCCGGTACAAATGTTCCAGAACCTGCTGCCGCGGTTGCTGGAAATCATCTACGAAATCAACGCCCGGTTCCTCGCCCAGGTGGCGCAGCGCTGGCCCGGCGATACTGATCGTTTGCGGCGCATGTCGATTATTGAGGAAGGTAATACACCCATGGTGCGCATGGCCTACCTGGCCATCATTGGCAGCTATTCGGTAAACGGTGTCGCCGAGCTGCATTCGCAACTGCTAAAGGAAGGCTTGTTCCGGGATTTCTACGAGCTCTGGCCACACAAGTTCAACAACAAGACCAACGGCGTTACCCAGCGGCGCTGGCTGGCCCTGTGTAACCCGCGCCTGTCCGAGCTCATCAGTGAGCGCATCGGTAACAACTGGATGACCCGGCTCGAACATCTCAGGAAACTGGCGCAGCACGCAGACGATGCGGAGTTCCAGCAGCGCTGGCGCGAGATCAAGCTGGCCAACAAACAGCGTCTTGCTGATATGGTCGAGCGTGACTGCGGCATAAAGATCGCGACATCCGCATTGTTCGATGTGCAGGTCAAGCGCATTCACGAGTACAAGCGGCAGCTGCTGAACGTGCTGCATGTCATTCACCTGTACAATCGTATCAAGCGGGGCGATATCGAAAACTGGACGCCGCGCTGCGTACTCATCGGTGGCAAGGCAGCGCCGGGGTACGCGATGGCCAAGAATATCATCAAGCTGATCAGCAATGTTGCCAGTGTCATCAACGCAGACCCCGACGCAGACGAGCGGCTGAAAGTAGTGTTTTTACCCAACTACCGGGTGTCGACAATGGAAGTCATCTGTCCGGGTGCGGATCTTTCCGAGCAGATATCCACCGCCGGCAAGGAGGCTTCCGGCACCGGCAACATGAAATTCATGATGAATGGTGCCATTACCATTGGCACACTGGATGGCGCCAATATCGAGATCCTGCAAGAAGTCGGCGCCGAAAATTTCTTCCTGTTCGGCCTCAGTGCAGAACAGGTCGCCGAGACTCGCCGGGATTACTGTCCCTGGGATATCATCGCTGCCGACAAGGACCTGAACGGCGTCATGGAGCTGTTGAAAAGCGGGCATTTCAACCAGTTTGAGAAAAACCTGTTCAACGGGATCATCCACTCGATCACCCGCGCCGATGACCCCTGGCTGACAGCGGCAGACTTCCGCAGTTTTGTTGATACCCAGGAGCTCGTTGCCAGTGCCTACCGCGACCAGGAACGCTGGACGCGCATGAGCATTCTCAATACAGCGAACAGTGGCAAGTTCTCGACCGACCGGACCATGCTTGAATACAGCAGCGAGATCTGGCACCTGTCTCCTGTGATGCCACATACACGGTAAGGGAAAGAACTAAGCAAACCGTCCTGAAAGGAGAATAATGGCAAGGAGGTTACTCACCTGGCAGGCTGGTGAGTGACAGCACATCCACCAGCACAATCTGTAGGACGGCAACGCAGCAAAAATTGCCGTCACTGCGCCTTTATTTGTACATCGCTAACTGTCCAGCGATCGCTGTCCGTGTATGTTGATGCCATTGCACGTCCATATCAGAAAGGCCTGTACAGAAAAACAATCCCCGTCGGTCATCGTTTGTCTCAACCTTACTGTATGAGCTACTGGCATTCTGCGGCGTGTTCCATGCGTACCATGTTCGTAGTCTGGAACTCATGAAACTTCAGTATCAATGGCGGAAATCCATCCGCGCGGACCACTGCTGTAGGAAACTAGCCGCTATAAACCTGTTTTAAATAGTCGGAGATCCTTTCATGCACATGCTGCGGGTGGTTGACGATCTCATGGATCAACTGAAAGAGCGGGTAGCGCGTCCTGTCAAACAAGCGATGTCGGTTCACCATCTCGAGGGTATGGATACCCTCTCCCTCGATGCCCTGCTGTGTTTCTCTTGCCAGCATGCGTCCCAACTCATGATGGTGTGAATTCTCGCTGGTGGCCGTGGTCACCAGATCTCCCAATCCTGCCAGATGAAAAGGACTTCCTCCCTGCCCACCCATGCTATTCACAATCTGGTCCAGTTCCCGCAGGGCGGCAACGGAGAGAAAACCGCGCATGTTATCGCCCAGCTGCAATTCGTCCGCCATGCCAAACACCATGGCATAAACATTTTTCAGAATCACCGACCAGCTTATCCCGGTGATATCCGAAGTATGCTCAATAAAAAGACGCGTACCGTCAAACAGCTTGCGTATCCTGTGATAGGAAGACATCTCTTCACAACCCAGCTGACCAAAGGCAAAGCGGTCAGCACGAATCTCCTCGGAGATCATCGGGCCATACAACAGACAGAAGGCTCGATGCGGAGCAAGCACGTCGGCGAAGATTTGTGCAGCGGTCTGGCCTGCATCATCCAGCCCCTTGGCAATACTCAAACACAGAGCTGATTCCTTCAGGAACGGAGCGATGCGTTCTACGACCTCCCGGTGCGGCTTCGCAGGCAGGCAAAATAATACAATATCCGCGTGCGGCGCAGACTCCTCGAGCACCACTGACTGGAAATTATCCCGGGGATATTTCTCCCAGATGTCCAGTTGCTGACGTCTCTCGAGCAGATGCTCCATGGCATGGCCCATCTCACCATAGCCAAGAATCAACACCCGAAACCGTTCTGTCATAACCTTACGCTTTTTTGTCTAAAGACAATGAACTGGATGACGGTTCTCCACAATACGCCAGACACAACGGCCACCGCATCATTGACATTTTTTTAGCCAGCTCTTGGCACACAATTCTCTTGTGGCAGTGTCAGTCCACCACATGGTGCTTGCCGACCAGTGTCACGCTGCTGGCCTGGGGACCCCGCTCACCGGTTTCTTCCGCAAATCGTACCTCGCTGCCGATTTCCAGCCTGTCGAATGCGTTCTTCAACACACTGTTGCGGTGAAAATAGATCACCCGGCCATCCGGTGTCTCGATCTTGCCGTAGCCTTCTTCGGGATGCAGGCTGATCACATGCCCCCCTGCCGGGGTTTCATGCTGTTTCACCTTGCCACGCCGCTTGCGGGCATAGTCCTCCAGCTGGCGTTTCATCGCATCAAAGGCATCGCGAATGGCTACATAGACATCTTCATGGGCATGATCCTTGTGGTGGTGTTCATGTGTCACTACCAGTTCACCGTCCGGTACGCCCAGATCGATACGCACCTGATACAGCGTACCCTGATGATGATGCCCATGAGGTGACTCCACCATGACACGGCAACTCATGATCTGATCATAGAACTGTTCAAGTTTCCCGGCCTTCTCACGTATCCTCGCCTCGACCGCATCGGAGGGCTCCATGTCGCGAAATGTTATCTGTAAAGGTATTTGCATTGGTTACCTCCCACTCTACGGATGCAAGTGCAGCGCTGCTGACATCCAGGTTGTACGAATCGGGCGGACAATTCTCCAGCAAGCAGGCCGCTGAAATACCACCATCTGGCATAGAACGGCGTTGAAACCCGTTCAATTTGCTCATTTGCTATCGTTACATTCGCCATTTCGACCGCGTTCGACCTGTCCAGCAATCACCGGATACTTGTCAAACAACCGCTAGTGTTCACGCTGCCAGATCAACTCCCCATTTCTGAAGACCTGCTTCACCCTGTGCAAGGGAATACTGTGCAGTTCACCCTCATGGTCATAGAGGTCGAACGCAAAATGATCACCCGGCTCGAAGAAAATCGAGCGCATTGGCACGCGAATAATGCGCTGCTCGAGCCTGTCATAGTAGCCAATCTCGATATCAGCCTGACCATACTCCCTGTCCCAGCGAATGCGGTTGAGCAGTTCGTGGATGGGTATCATCACCTACCCCTGCGCGCAACCGGCACTCGGGGCACGATCAGTCCTGGTAACAGCTGCCCTTGCGGATCCACACACCACGATCTTCACAGTGCAGCAGCTCATCCCCGCTGCAGACATAACTGCCAAGGGCATAGGACTGCGCATTGAAGTAACAGACGCCTGTTTCAAGTTCGAGGTCCAGCGAAAGCTCATCGTCATCGGAGCTATCGAAAATCGGTGAGTTCTTCAATTCCGGATCCGGGGCTCCGACCTTGGGTGCATGTTTTATCGCATCAGTCATGTTGTAATCCTTCCGTTGGTTGGCGGTTGCCTACCCCTCTGGTCTATTCAAGCACCAGGACTGTCGAACTGACAGTGAGGCGGGTCAATAAAAGGTCAGAAAGAGGCTTCACAACAGCCGGGCTCCTGTGAGTTGTTTTCCTACGGCTAGCGTGATTTTTCATAGGTCCCGACCAATTCTGCCTGTTCGATGATATGCCCTGCCATGGCCGCCTCGATATCTGCCTTGGTTGGCTTATCCATGGGCGGCAGGATCGTATCCAGGGCATAGAGCTTGTGAAAATACCGGTGCCGGCCAACGGGGGGGCAAGGCCCACCGTAGCCAGTCCGGCGCCAGTCATTGATCCCCTCCTCGGTGCCTGGTGGCAGGTCCGTCGAGGTCACTGCCTCGGGCAGGCCTGTTGTGTCCGGTGGCAGGTTGTAGACCACCCAGTGGACCCAGGTCATCCGCGGAGCCTTCGGGTCCGGGGCATCGGGGTCGTCAACAATAAATACCAGGCTCTGGGCATTGGCAGGAACACCCTGCCACTCCATTCGGGGAGCGATATCCTCCCCCTGACAGGTGTACCGTGACGGTATATTGCCTCCCTGAGTGAAGGCGGTTGAAGTGAGCGTCAGCGTCATGTTCTCCTCCGCACGCACGCCACCTGCCGTTATGCCGACAGCACAGCAGAGGCCGAGAACTGCCAGAACGAAATAGGTATCGGTGCGCATTTCCCCAATTCAAACAATCTCTGTGTGAATTTTCATAATACAACTTCTGCCATTGAAAGTCTGAAAAAAACCTCACCCCATCGACATCAACGCTCTACCTAGGCACAGCGCGCAGGCAGCGCCAGCACGCTAACCGCACGCGACTTGCCGCGTATAATCGTCCAAGGGATGAAATGACAGGCATGCATTCCGGCAGTGCGCCTGGCGCTGGCGGGAATGAATAACTATCAGCGCCCTCAACCAAGGGAGCCTGGTGTTCAGGTTACCCAAAGAACCACATACCGGATACCAGTGCATGAAGACCGCCAAGCCTGAAATCCCCCCAGCCCCTTCAACAGAGAAGCTGTTGCTGTTGATTCAGGAGCTTATTGCCGAAGTCCACCCACAGCGGCGGCACGGGCAAACCATCAGGCTGGACAGTCATTTTGAAAAGGATCTGGGTCTTGACAGCCTGAGCCGTGTCGAACTGATTGCAAGGGTTGAAAAACGCTTTGAACTATCCCTGCCGGAGCGCAGTTTCGCCGAGATCGAAACCGCCCGCGACCTGTTACGCGCCACGCAGCGAGCCGGAATGATCCGTGCATCACTGGGTGATGCGAGCCTAGAGACGACATCGCTGGGTCAGGCAGAACCGGCACCGGCGGCAGCAAAAACACTACTCGAAGTTCTGGACTGGCACGTTGAACAGCACCCCGACCGGCCTCATATACAGCTCTATCAGGACAAGGGAGAAGGCAAGCGTCTCAGCTACCGGCAATTGAAAACCGGAGCCGCACAGGTTGCCGCGGGGTTGCAGCATGCGGGGCTCCAGCCCGCCGAGCCAGTCGCCATCATGCTACCCAGTGGTACAGATTACTTTTACAGTTTTTTCGGCATTCTCATGGCCGGTGGCATTCCGGTACCCGTCTACCCCCCCGCCCGGCCTTCACAACTGGAAGACCATATGCTCAGGCATGCGCGCATATTAGCCAATTGTCTTGCCAGGACACTGATCACCGTCCCTGAAGCCAGCAAGGTGGCACGCCTGCTCAAGTCACAGGCGCCTGCCCTGAAACACATCGTGACCGTTTCCGCCTTGCTGGCGTCCGCTGTGATGGCAACACCTCCCACCCTGAACAGCAACGATATCGCCTTTATTCAATACACCTCGGGCAGCACCGGAAACCCAAAGGGTGTAATCCTGACCCATGCCAACCTGCTCGCCAATATTCGTGCCATGGGCCAGGCCACCGAGGTCACCTCCGAGGATATCTTTGTCAGCTGGTTGCCGCTTTATCATGACATGGGCCTGATCGGCGCATGGCTCGGAAGTCTCTATTATGCGGTATTACTGGTCGTCATGCCGCCACTCAGTTTTCTGGCCAGGCCGGAACGCTGGTTGTGGGCGATTCATCGTTATCGCGGCACCCTGTCGGCATCGCCCAACTTCGGTTATGAATACTGCCTGAAGCGCCTCAAGGATGATGATCTACAGGGACTGGACCTGAATTGCTGGCGCGCCGCTTTCAACGGAGCCGAGGCCATCAGTCCGGACACCCTGCAACAATTCATGGCACGCTTTGCACGCTACGGCTTTCACGCCGGGGCCATGATGCCGGTCTACGGACTGGCCGAATCTGCAGTCGGCCTGGCGTTTCCACCACTGCACAGGGGACCTGTCATCGACCAGGTCGAGCGCAATGAATTCATGCGTTCCGGACAGGCAAATGCGGTACCGGATCACGGGCAACAACCCTTGCGTTTTGTCTCCTGTGGCTCACCCTTGCCCAGCCACCAGATCAGGGTCGTAGACCAGGCGGGGCACGAGTTGCCCGAGCGCCGGCAAGGACGGCTTGAATTCCGAGGTCCTTCTGCCACCAGCGGGTATTACCGCGATGCCGACAACACCCGCAGACTTTTTCACCAGGACTGGCTCGACTCGGGAGACCTGGCCTACATTGCCAATGGCGAAATCTACATCACCGGGCGTATCAAGGACATCATCATTCGTGCAGGTCGCAATATCTATCCCCACGAACTGGAAGACGCTGTCGGCAATATCTCCGGTATCCGAACGGGTCGTGTTGCCGTATTCGGCAGCGTGGATAGCAGGACGGCGACGGAGCGTCTCATCGTGCTGGCAGAAACCCGCAGTCAGGAGGAAGCGGAACGGGAAAGACTGCGCAGCGAGATCAATTCGCTTGCCACCGACCTGGTCGGCGCAGCACCGGACGAGACCATACTGGCGCCACCCGGCACCGTACTGAAAACATCGAGTGGTAAAATACGCCGCGCGGCCAGTCGTGAGCTCTTCGAGAAGGGTGAAATCGGCAAACGCCGCCGCAGCCTGCCCTGGCAACTCATGCGCCTGGCGCTGGCCAGTGTGTGGCCGCAGCTTCGGCGTGCCCTGCGGTCCCTGTCAGCGACTACCTATGCCGCTTACTGCTGGCTGGTATTTGCGGCACTGGCCCCGTTTGCCTGGATCTCTGTAACCCTGCTTCCCGGTTATGCCTTGCGCTGGTCTGCCATGGGCGGCTATACCCGCCTGCTGGCCAAGGCCACCGGAACAACGATCATTGTCAATGGCCAGGAACACCTGCCTGCTGCAGGTAAGGCCTGCGTGCTGGTCGCCAATCACGCCAGCTACCTTGACAGTTACGCGCTGGTCGCCGCGCTGCCCGGGAGGTTCCGTTTCATTGCCAAGGCTGAACTGGCAAAATCCTTTCTCGTTCGCAAACCACTGCAAAACATCCATACCGAATTCGTTGAACGCTTTGACATCAGCAAGAGTGTCCGTGCCAGCCGCCATCTTGCAGAGGTTTTACAGTCAGGGCATGCCCTGATGTTTTTTCCCGAGGGCACCTTTACCCGCGTTCCGGGGCTGCGGCCCTTTCACCTTGGCGCTTTCACTGTAGCGGCGGATGCCGGCGTAGCGGTCATTCCCGTCGCCATCCGTGGAACGCGCTCGATACTGAGGGCGGACAGCTGGTTTCCCCGACACGGAGCGATTCACATAAGCATTGGATCCGCTATACATCCGAGCACTATCAGGAAACAAGCCGGCACAGACAGCTGGAAGGATGCAATTGCCCTGCGGGACCACTGCCGCACATTCATACTGCGACATTGCGGGGAACCCGATCTTGCCTCTACCTTCACCGGTTCAGAATAAGCATTTTTATAAGGAGTTCGCAGGGAAAACGCTCTACGGTGTCCCCTGCCGTGATTACAGCAAGCCACTTGCTGACATCCTCTAGCCAGCAGTACTCAGGATACCTCTGCACCCTTGAACTGGGAGGGATTCAGATGATGCTTGTGCAGAAGCTTGTAGAATTCCGTGCGATTCCGCTTTGCGATGCGTGCTGCCTGGCTCACGTTACCGTTGGTGATCTGCAGTAACTGCGTCAGGTATTCACGCTCGAAACGGGAACGTGCCTCGGTAAAGGCCGGTATTTCACCATCCACCTCGCCACGAAGGGCACGTTGTACCAGGCTGGCAGGTATCAGTGAGGTAGTGGTGAAGGCCACTGACTGTTCAACAACATTGAACAACTGCCGGACATTGCCCGGCCAGGGCGCTGACAACAGAACCTCCATGGCATCCTGTGAAAAGCCTTTCACCGATTTCTTCACGGCATCACCGAGAGTCCCCAGAAAATGATTAACGAGCAAAGGGATGTCTTCACGCCGCTCTGCGAGCGAGGGGATGTTCAACGCAACGACATTGAGCCTGTAGTACAGATCTTCACGAAAGGAACCGCTATTACGCAGTTCGTCCAGATCACGGTGGGTTGCCGAGAGAATGCGCACATCAACCTGCTGCGAATCGGTCGCGCCCACCGGGCGAACGCTGCCCTCCTGAATAGCGCGCAGCAATTTCACCTGGAAACTGAGAGGCATATCGCCGATCTCGTCCAGGAACAGTGTTCCACCGTTGGCGGCCTGAAACAGGCCCTTGTGATCACGCGTCGCCCCGGTGAAGGAGCCCTTGACATGACCGAAAAATTCCGACTCGAACAGGGCTTCCGGGATTGCACTACAGTTCACGGCGACAAATTTACCCTTGGCACGCGAGCTGGCCTTGTGAATGGCGCGCGCCAGCACTTCCTTGCCGGTACCACTTTGGCCGTGTATGAATATGCTGGCATCGCTGGATGCAACCAATCGTGTCTGTCCCAACAAGTCCTCCATCAGAGGACTGCGTGTCACGATATCCTGACGCCATTCTGCGACACCCTCATCTACACTGCGTTCATGCTGCTCGCCGGTGACACGCAGGCCGCGCCTGACCTGTTCCAGCAGATCCTTGCTGTCAAACGGTTTGGTCAGATAACCGAACACCCCGCGGCTGGTGGCATCCACCGCTTCCGGAATGGATCCATGAGCCGTAAGAATAATGACCGGCAACGCCGGAGTGCGTTGATGGATCTGGTCGAACAGCGCCATCCCGTCCATACCATCCATGCGTAAATCCGTGATAACCAGATGAGGCTGGAAAGTTGGTATCTGTGCAATGGCTTTTTCACCACTCTCCATAGCAGCGATTTCGTAACCCACGGTGGATAGACGCATCGACAGCAACCGTAATAGCGCTGGATCATCATCCACTACCATAATACGATAACGACAAGCATTCATTCCTACTCCTTGCTGCTCGGCAATTTACGTTGCTGAATATTTTGCTCAATCGTCGTCAGCTCTTGTAACTGGCGTTCCAGCTCATCAGCATGCGCCTGGGTATCTTTCCATTTCCGATTCGTTTCGGCCACTTTATCGCTTAGCCACTTCTGCTCCTCAATCACTTGCTTCAGCAATGCTGCCAATGCCCTCTCACTGTCACTGGCCTGCCCGGCGTCGAGTCCCGCAAGTAGTTCCAGGGCACGAGCCTGGTCACGCACAGGTTGTGGCCCTTCCGCCAGGAGTATCGCCAGACGCAAGCGGCTGCCCGGATTGGCCGAGCGTTCAAACTCAAGCTCCCTGGCCTTGAAAGTCTGTAGCAGTTGATCCTCGGGTAAGGTGATGTCCTGATGCCATTCCTCCAGCCAGCGTGCCGTATCATCCATTTTCACTTCGACCAGCATCGGGCAGTCAACAGGCTGAACGGGAACCTGCTGACACGCACTCAAGGCTGTAATTGCAGCTATCCACAGCAAGTTACGCACTCATAACCTCAGATTTTTCAATTGGCAATACCACTCTCACACACGCACCGGTACCCTCACTGTCTATGACTTCGATGTAACCGTCATGTGCCTGCGCATATTCTCTGGCAATGGACAATCCCAGACCAGTCCCTCTGGCATGAACAATGGCCGTGGATGACCCCTGGTAGAATGCATCGAATACCCGGCGCCTTTCCTCCACCGGAATACCGGGGCCGGAGTCCGCCACCTCGAGGATCGCTTGTTCATTCCGCTCTTCCAGTCGAATGCGCAAGCATCCCTGCTCCGGTGAAAACTTGACGGCATTGGAAACCAGATTGTCTACCAGGGTCCGCAACTTGGCACGATCGCCATCCAGTTTGACTGGCTGCAGATCGGTTTCCAGCAACAGCTGGCGGGCCAGGGTAGCAAACTTGTGGTCTTCCAGTACCGACAGGATCAGAGGCCTCAAGTCTACCTGCTCTATATGAAGCTGCGAGCCCCGTGAACTGGCCATATTGTAATCCAGAAGGTCCTCGATCAGCTTCTGTAACTGCAGCGTGTTATTTTTCAGTATGGCTACAATTTCAGCCTGCTGGGCATTCAGACTACCGACAACTTCCTCGTTCAGGAGTTCCGAACCTTCCCGTATTGCCGTCAGCGGCGTTTTCAGCTCGTGGGAAATGCGCTGCAGGAAGCGGTTTTTATCCTGCTCCACTTCCAACAATCGGGTACGCATCCAGTCCAGCCGTTCACCTAACTGCTCCAGGTCTCGTGGACCCACTATGTGAGCAGGCTTGGAGAAGTCACCTTCCCCGAGGCGACGAATCGCCATATCCACCTGCCGAATAGGCCGGGTAATCAATATGGTAAATATACCCGAGAGGATCATTGCCCCGGGTACTAATGCCATTGCCTGCACGACCAGGCCACGCTGCACCCGCGCGCCATTGGCATCCAGCCACTCCACTTCCTGTTCCACCAGCTTGCGGTTATCAACCAGCATTTTCCGTGCATCGCGTGCCAATCGGGAAAAATCCTCAACCACTGCCGCTGTTTCCGGTGCATCATGTGGAGTACTGATTAAAGCATCATTAATGACTCCCTCTACCTTAACAATCTTATCAAGACGCTCGCGCTGCTTGTCTGACAGATTCAACACCGCCAATTGTTTGGCAGTATCGAGAAACTTCTGATGATTTTCATGATAGACCTCTAGCAGCGCAGCATCACCCAGCACTTTATACTGTCGTGCATTTCGCTCCATGTCAGTAATGGCATCCGCCAGCTGCTCACTGCCATGGGTGGTACGCACGGTTGCGAACAAGGCTTGCTGCCCCTGGTCAACCAGTTGGTCGACCGAATACATTGCGTAGATCAATGCCACCATCAGAGGCACAACCACCAGTACAAAGCCAATCAGCAGCAGGCGACGAATGGATTTCGGGCGATATAGACGCATAAATACCAACCTTTCGCGTATCAGACCTTTATTGTGTACGAACTGAAGGCAGGTCTGGAATCTGTAACTGCAGAACCTCCCGGGATGCATCCCGTCGTCAATGGCGGCTCGGCGGCTCGTGACAGAAAATACGATGTTTGTTACAGCTGAATTTGTTCATGTGCCGGAACCTATGCGAGGCATTGCCTCGGGAAGACACTTCCCTGAAAAAACTGCTTCAGGCAACGAAAAAGCAGTGCAGGCTCTGGGGGCAGACGGGACAGAACCAACCGAGCATAGCCAGCCGTATGGTTACTGGCATCCCGGACGGACTGCCGCGTCAGTTGTCCTCACCGGTCATTGCCCGTGGGTCGAGCCTTCTATCCGCCGCCTGCCGTTTTAACAGGGACGGTTTCCCCCCCGCTGGGGAGTTAACGCGTGTTGTCTGCCCCCCCGGGCTCGCTGTCCACGGGTTCACCGGGACAGTTTCCATTCTGCGGTCAATACGGTCTTTCAGTGCCAGCAGATCCGGGTTATCCGGTTGGATACCGAGTCCGCGATCGAGGTAGCGTTCCGCCTTTTCAAGCTCGTTGTTGCGCTCGGCTTTCGCCGCGAGCCTGCTATAGATGTCAACAATCTCCTGGATTCCCGCCAGGGCAGTTGCGTTGTACGGGTCCTGTTGCAACACTGCACTCAGGTACTCGTAGGCATTATCACCCGCGGGTGTTACCAATCGATAGTGATCCAGTGCCTCGCGTCCCTGCATAAGCAACTGGTCGACGGTGTCCGTTTGCATGGCATCAACCTGCTCAATGTTTTCAGCCTCCGTCCCTGTCTGGACGGTCATATCAGCCACAGAATCTGCAGGTTCAGCCTTTGCCTGCAATCTGTTGATTTTACCGATGGCTAACTGGCTATCATCGGCAACAGCTGCCGACGGCACAGCAACACTATCCAGCCTGTCAGCTGTAGATCCGTTTACCGCATCTGCATTCGGCTGCATTTCACGATCAACATCCTGTACTAGCAGCCTCTCCTTCCAGAGAGCAACTTGCTGGTTCCAGTGCGAAAAATAATCCCTCACTGACAGCATGTCCTTGATGCCCTCGAGTCTTGGGAACAGTGGCATAGCGACCATAAGCGCCGCCAACAGGAGCAGCAGCATGGCTGTGACGGCCAGTGTTTTTTTCCCGCCACTGCCAGTATCCCTGTCCTTTGCAACTTCGTGATTCGAGTTGTGGGTTGCCGCATCGGTTGTGCGGGCGGCGCGTAACGGCTCGGGCATAGCCGTGAGTGGTGCATCCGACTTGTGATTGGGTGGAGCAACGGGATCATTGCTGCTGGCCGTGTGGGCAGGATGTCGGGTAAAAAACGCCTCCTTTTTGTGTGCAGCCAGCCGTGAGCCTACCGGTAAGGCGGCCGCGCTGGCGTCCACCATGTTCGCCCTGATAGCCAGATCGGACACAGCGATCTGGCCATCACGAATTTCAGAAAGATAGGTGACGTTTTCCGTGTCGTAGAGCGGTGCCTCGCTAGATTCCATCGGCATTAATTGCTCTTCACGCATCTCGGCCGAGATCTCCAGCACATCCTGCTCATCAAATGCATGGTTGCCTTTGCCAAAACCGAGCAATAATAACCGGTTGCATATTTTATTGATGTGGCGCGGGACCCCCTTGCTGAGTTGATAAATATTCAACACCGCAGCACCGCTGAATTCCGGGTCGCCTCTCCAGCCCGCACACAACAGGCGATGCTGGATGTACGAGCGCGTATCCTTCAGATTGAGTGGCACAAGTTGATAGTTTGCGATTACGCGCTGCTGGAACTGCTCCATTTCGGGTGTACGCATCAGTTCCTGCAACGATTCCTGCCCGACTAGAACAAGTTGCAGCATCAAACGGGACTGTGTCTGCAGATCTGCCAGTATCCTCAGTTCTTCCAGAGCCGCGTGATTGAGGGTTTGTGCCTCATCGATAATCAGCAGTACCCGCCGCCCCGCCTGCTCCTGTTGTACGAAAAACTGCTGTATACGGTATCGAATCGTTCCTTCTTCCATTCCGGCAGCATCGATACCAAAAACATACGCAACGGCATGTAATAGATCAGTCGTCCCGAAGCTGGAAACGGCAATCCGCCTTGCAATCACCTCGTCGCTGTTAATGTCTTCGAGGAATGTTTCAACCAGCATGGTTTTGCCAGTGCCCGGTCGACCGGTCACCAAGACAAAACCTTCCCCTTCGGCAAGTGCGAAATCGAGGTATTCCCTGGCACACCTGTAGCCGGTATGGCTAAAACAGAAATCGGGCTCAGGCGCGAGCCTGAAGGGATTGGTAACAAGTTGATAAAAGCGCTTGTACATTAACAGAGCCAAATATAATAAATGCCTAATATTATAGCTCTATTCACATGCCAGGTTTGAACTTCCTGAAGCCTGCAGCCTCCCCGCGTGTTTTTTTCTTTATTTATTTTATACAGGTAGTTATCGATCATTTTTAAGATGATTTCTAACAACATCGCCTGCACCTAGTGGTTCTTCAGCCATTCACGGGCAAGCCTTTGTGCATTTTCAACCTGTGCAGCAGTCATTGATTGGGCAATGGCATCGCGTCCTGTGAGGGCATCTTTATTGCCCCCTGCAACGACAATACTGAGCCACTTGTAGGCCTGTATATCGTCCTGCGAAACCCCCATACCACCGTGATACATAATAGCCAGATTATACTGCGCATCGGCAAAGCCCTGCTCGGCCGCCCTTCGATACCACTTTACCGCCAGCATGTCATCCTGTGGAACACCCTGACCTTCGTCATAAAGGATGCCGAGATTGTATTGCGCCAGTGCATCACCCTGGTCAGCCGCCTTGCGGTACCAGTTTGCTGCCTGTGCGTAATCCTGTGCGACACCCTGGCCGTTCGCATACAGACCGCCGAGGTTGTATTGTGCCAGGGGTTCTCCCTGTTCCGCCGCCTTGCGGTACCAACTCGCAGCAAGATTGTAGTCCTGTGCAACACCCCGACCCTCGTCATACAGAATGCCGAGACTTAGCTGTGCACGGGCATCACCCTGCTCGGCAGCCTTGCGATACCAGTATGCTGCCACATCGAGGTTCTGCTCGATCCCGCGTCCTTCTGCATACATGACACCGAGATAGTATTGCGCATCCGCCAAACCGGAATTGGCCGCCATGCGGTACCATTTCACGGCTTCCCGGTCATCGCGCCGGACACCCTGACCACGGGCATACATGCCTCCCAGGTTGTACTGCGCAACAGCCCCACCCTGTTCAGCGGACAGTTGCCACCACTTTACTGCCTCACGGTCACTCTGTGGCACACCATAGCCCTTCTCATACATGATGCCAAGATACAATTGCGCGAAGGCATTACCCCCCTCAGCCAGCGGCATGAATTCAAGCAACGCCTGGTCATAATTACCCTGTTCATAGTGGGCAAAACCCTCATAAAACCCGCCCCATGCCTGACCACTACCGATCAGTACAAGAAACAGACTTATCTTGCGAATGGTTTGCATGTGTCTCCCGGATGAAATGAAAAAAGTAAGGTGCCCTGAATAGATGCCAAACCGACATTCCGGCGAAGGCCGGTGCCAGGAACATTCAACAGTATTGAGAGTGGGCCTAAATATATCACGTAGATTGGAGGGCGAACAAAAAGCGGCAAAACACGCAGCAAAACAGCCTTTGTCAACAATGATCTCAGACAGGTGTTGAAGTAGCATCCAAACCTTACAGCATTGGGGAAGCGTCCTCGGTATCCATACCGCTTCATCCGGGATCAGCAAAAAACATGTTTGATGGGTGCCGAGAAAAATTGCAATTTGAGATATCGATGTCCGGTCAAGCGTTATCAGGTGATTGTTTATCGACCCGGAATGTTCCAGACTATGCCGGCCCTGACTATGATCCGTTAATCCAACAGTACCAATGGAGGGCAAGCTGAGAATTCCGCTTGTTGAGCAGATCAAGACAGTCTTTCATGGAGATCGATCGACCTCCTTCCCGGAGAGATCAATCGGAAGGATTCATCGTGACTTCCTTGACCGCACCACGATGATACACAATGCTTCAATGCAGGGCACCGTCCCGGACTTTTCGGGTCAGCATGGATCCTCATCCACGCGAAAATACACAATCGGGCCTCATGTACAAACAGGTACAATTATTGCTTGGCTAGCTAAGGCGAACCTCAACCATACATATATCTGAATCAATCCTACCTCGTTAAAATGATCACGACTCATCCAGGCTTTTCCGGCAATAGCACCGCCATATGCAGATTACCAGGGGTTTGATGTATGACACATGAGGAAATCATCAGGGAGATAATTGCACCTTCCGGCACCTCGCGTGCCGCAGAACGATCACAACTGCTGCAGTATCTTTGCCAGATCCAGCATCAATGCTCCTACATTCCCGGGGACGCGATCACACAACTCGCCACCCGATTGCAAATGCCTGCATCAGAAATTCAAGGGCTAATCGGATTTTATGCCTTCCTCCACGAGCAACCACGCGGCGATTATGACATCCTGCTCAGCGACAGCATTAGCGACCACCTGCTCGGCAGCCGCTTGCTCCTGCAGCAACTCTGTAACCGGCTTGGTGTAGCACCCGGGGTACCGCGTGCTGACGGTCGTGTCACGGTTGATACCACCTCCTGCACCGGTATCTGCGATCAGGGGCCCGCAATGCTGCTTAACGGCCGGGTGATCAGCCGGCTGACCGACAGACGCATCGACCACATCTGTGCACTGATCGAGGCAAGCACCGCGGTCACGCAATGGCCGGCCGAATTCTTCCAGGTTGATGATAATATCCGTCGCCGTGATCTGCTGCTCTCGGAGGAAACCGCCGCCGCCACCATGGATGGCAAGGCACTGCGAGTTCTGCTTGAAACCGATGGCAACGCCATACTCGATGTCATTGAAAAATCCGGGCTGCGCGGTCGCGGCGGCGCCGGCTTCCGCACCGGCATGAAATGGCGTTTCTGCAGACAGGCTGAGAGCGATAGTCGTTATGTCGTGTGCAATGCAGATGAAGGTGAACCCGGCACCTTCAAGGATCGGGTATTGCTGAACAGCTATGCGGACTCCGTTTTCGAGGGTATGACCCTGTGTGCCGGCGTGGTTGGCGCAAGCCGGGGTTACCTCTACCTGCGTGGTGAATACCGCTATCTGCTCGAACCCCTGCAAGCGGTACTGCGACAGCGCCGCGAAAAAGGCCTGCTCGGCCAGTGCATTCTCGGCAAGGACGGTTTCGACTTCGACATCGAAATACACCTCGGCGCCGGCGCCTATATCTGTGGCGAGGAATCCTCGCTGATCGAGTCACTGGAAGGCAAGCGTGGCATCCCGCGCAATCGACCGCCATTTCCGGTGACCCATGGTTATCTGAACCAGCCGACCGTGGTGAACAATGTCGAGACCTTCATGGCAGCCGCCAAAATCGCCGTACTCGGCGCCGACTGGTTTCGTCAGGCAGGCACACCAGAATCCACCGGCACCAAGCTGCTCAGTATCTGCGGTGACTGTGAAAGACCCGGTATCTATGAATACCCGTTCGGTGTCACCATCAAACAGGTCCTCGAGGACTGTGGTGCCGTAAATACACAGGCCATACAGGTTGCGGGAGCCGCAGGCACCACCCTGCCGGTCGCAGACAATGGACGCCGCATTGCCTTCGAGGATGTATCGACCGGCGGTTCTTTCATGGTATTCAATAACGATCGCGACCTGCTCGACATGGTGCAGAACTTTTCCCATTTCTTCGTGCACGAGAGCTGTGGTTTCTGCACACCCTGCCGTGTCGGTGGATCCCTGCTGAAGAACCTGGTAGATAAACTCGTCAACGGCCATGCCACGCACTATGATGTCGGTGAAATGAAACAGATTGGCAGTCTGATGAAACGGGCAAGCCACTGTGGGCTTGGCAGCACCGCCCCAAACCCGGTACTCGACCTTCTGAACCACTTTCCGCAACTCGTGGAAAGCCGGCTCGCCCACAGTGGTTACGAGCCGGCTTTCGACCTTGACGCTGCACTGCAGGAGGCGCGTGACATCACCGGGCGCGATGACCCCGGTGCACACATCAGGACTGAAACATGAGTAGCAAAAATACCTTCATGCTTGACGGCGTTGCCATCGAATTCAGCGAGGGTGATACCATCATGGATGCCGCATTGCGGTCGGGCTCCTACATTCCGCACCTGTGCCATAACCCCGAATTCAGGCCGCACGGCAGCTGCCGCGTGTGTGTGGTCAACATCAACGGCCGCCAGGTTTCCTCCTGCACCCAGCCGGCGTCCGCTGGACTCGAGGTAGATAACAGTTCCGAAGACCTCGTACAGGAACGGCGAAACCTGCTGCAGATGCTGTTCGTCGAGGGCAACCACGTTTGTCCCGGCTGCGAAAAAAGCGGTGCCTGCCAGCTGCAGGCAGTGGCCTATTACACGGGCATGCTGTCGCCGCAGTATACCCACTTTTTCCCGCAGCGTTCCGTGGATGCCTCACACCCGGATACCGCAATCGACTTCAACCGTTGCATACTCTGCGAGCTGTGCGTGCGTGCCAGCCGTGACGTCGACCACAAGGATGTGTTCTCGATCAGCGGCCGTGGCATTGGCAGTCACCTGGTGGTCAATTCACCCAGCGGCAAACTCGGCGACAGCGCATTTGCCGCCACCGACAAGGCCGCCCATGTCTGCCCGGTCGGTGCCATACTGCCCAAGCACCGCGGCTACGAACAGCCGATTGGCAGTCGACTCTATGACAGGTCGCCGATCAGCATCGTTGGCGATGTAGCTGCACATGAATCCGATGACCAGGGGGACACACATGGCCGATAAAATCAGGGTAGCCACGGCCTCGCTGTGCGGATGTTTCGGCTGTCATATGTCGCTGCTGGATATCGACGAACGCATCCTCGAACTGGTACAGCTGGTGGAATTTGACCGTACTCCGCTCACCGACATCAAGACGGTTGGTGACTGTGACATCGGCATCATCGAGGGCGGTGTTGCCAATGCGGAAAACGTCGAAGTGCTGCGCGAGTTTCGCAAACACTGCAAGGTGCTGGTGGCGCTGGGAGCCTGCGCAGTGAACGGAGGCATACCTGCGATGCGCAATTCATTCGAGCTGCGGGAATGCCTCGAGGAGGCCTATATCGAAGGCATAGGCGTGGCCAACCCGCAAATTCCGAGCGATCCGGAAATACCAATGCTGCTGAACAAGGTGCACCCGATTCACGAGGTAGTCAAGGTCGATCACTTCCTGCCTGGCTGTCCGCCATCGGGCGATACCATCTGGACCTTCCTGACAGAACTGATCGAAGGCAAACCGATTGGCTTTCCTTATGAACAGATCCATTATGATTAAGTCCGATCAATGCATGAGGATCCTCTTCAGAGGTTGCCGTACCCTGTCGCTGACTCATTCTTTCCCGGGACACCGTGATGACATCTAATCTTGAAACCGCCGACAATCCGGAGCAGCTCGAACGCATCGTGATCGAGCCGCTGACCCGCGTTGAGGGTCACGGCAAGGTAACGTTGCTGCAGGATGAGAACCTGCATATCAGGCAGGCGCGGCTGCACATCGTTGAATTCCGTGGCTTTGAAAAATTCATCCAGGGAAGGCCCTACTGGGAACTGCCGGTACTGGTACAACGTCTCTGCGGCATTTGCCCGGTCAGCCATCACCTCGCCGCAGCCAAGGCCACCGACATGCTGGTCGGAGCCACACAGCTGACGCCGACAGCCGAAAAAATCCGCCGCCTGATGCATTACGGGCAAACCCTGCAATCCCATGCACTGCATTTCTTCCATCTCTGCTCGCCTGACTTGCTGTTCGGCTTCGACGACGAGGTTCGCCACCGCAATATCGTCGGTGTCATCGAAGACAACCCGGAGATTGCCAAACAGGGTGTACTGTTGCGCAAGTACGGTCAGGAAGTCATTCGCCTTACCGCCGGCAAACGTATTCATGGCACCGGTGCAATACCGGGCGGTGTCAATAAATCACTGGACCGCGAAGAAATCAACTATCTGAAAAAAGATATTGAACAGATCGTGCAATGGGGTCAGGGTGCAGTCGAGCTGATCAAGCGCATTTTCTTCGAACAGCTCGATTACCACATGTCCTTCGCCAGGTTCGATTCCAACATGCTGGGCATGATTGGCGCTAAGGGCGAATTCGATATCTACCATGGTGGACTGCGTGCCAGAAATGCTGACGGTGACATGATATTCGACCACGTCGATTACACCCGCTACAGTGACTACATCCGTGAAGGTGTAAAAAACTGGAGCTACATGAAGTTTCCCTTTATAGAATCGCTCGGTGCAGAAAACGGCTGGTACCGGGTCGGTCCACTGGCCCGCGTTAATAACTGCGATTACTTCAGCACACCTCTCGCAGAGCAGCAGCGCAGGATCTTCAGGGAAGCCGGTCACGGCCGGCCCGTGCAAGCCTCGCTCGCCTTCCACTGGGCACGTCTGATCGAGCTGCTGTACTGTACCGAGGCGATCAGGGAACTACTGCTGGACCCTGACATCAGCGGCAAGGACCTGCTCAACAGGGGTGCGCTTCAGCATTGCGGGATCGGTGTACTCGAGGCGCCACGCGGTACACTCTTTCACCACTACGAGATTGATGCAGACGGCATCGTCAACAAGGCCAACCTGATTGTATCCACCACCAATAACAACCAGGCAATGAACGAGTCTATTCGCCAGGTGGCGAACAGCTATCTTGACGGCAACCGGTTGAGCGAACCGCTGCTGAACCAGATCGAGGTCGCGATTCGCGCCTACGATCCGTGCCTGTCGTGCGCCACGCATGCAATGGGCAAAATGCCGCTGGAAATCACCCTGCTGAACGAGAACGCGGAAATCATCGACCGGCTCGAGAAGCGAGTCACGGGAGAGATACAGCGCTGTTCTTCCTGAATGGCGGTTTCTGGAGTTTTTTCATAGCATACAGGCATGTTGCAGTCTGCAGCCAATCCGGATCTGATTTTCACCTGGGGCAACCCTTCACGGGGCGATGATGCGCTCGGACCGGCGATCTATGAGCTACTGCAGAACGAAGACCTGAACGGTGTCGACCTGCTTACCGACTTCCAGTTGCAGATAGAACACGCCGTCGACCTTGAAGGTCACAGGCAAGTACTGTTCGTGGATGCGAGTCTCTCGGCAAATCCGCCGTTCGAGATTTTCCCGCTGCAACCGCTACAGGACGCCAGTTACAGCTCACATGCAATGAGTCCGCAGTCGCTGCTTGCTGTCTACCAACAAGTCTATGGCTGCACCCCACCGCCGGCCTTTCTGCTCTCCATACGCGGCTATGAGTTTGGCCTCGGCCTGCCGGTGTCAGCTACAGCGAATCAAAACCTGCTGGCAGCCTTCAACCACATAAAGAGGCTACTTGACGTCACACAATCCGACGCATGCACAGACTTCTGGCCCACAGGTACCTAAGCGCCTGCAGCCGCTTCATCACGGTTTCTCGTCTTGCCCTGCATTTGAAACAGATGGAATATCAGGGTAGAAGATTTTTTGAAGAACGCGTAAATATCCGCCCCCCTCTTGAAATGCATCCACACGCCCTTATTTATGAGGTATGTCAGTTTTGACTTACTTTTTCCGGAGGCACGACCATGTCATTAGCACACCATAAACCGGTGACCCTGTTTGATCAGTTCAACGATGAGATCAACCGCTACCTGCTATCCAGGCGCAGCACAGCTGCGAACCAGGAGCACGACTGGACACCCGCGGTTGATATCCATGAAGAAGACAACCGCTACTTGCTGACAGCCGATATACCCGGTGTTCACCGCAGTGACGTGGAGATTACACTCGAAGATGGGGTACTGACCGTCAAGGGCGAACGCAAGCCAGAAACCGGGGCAGCGAAGGAAGGTTTCCGTCGCAGGGAGCGCGTCTATGGCACATTTCTACGGCAGTTTAATCTGCCAGACACCGTAGATACGGCCAACATCAGCGCAAAGGCCGAAGACGGGGTATTGAAAATAGAGATCCCCAAGCAGGAAAAGCTGCAACCCAAGAAGATTACCGTTAGTTAAGCTGTTCAATATACATTGAGTCAGGGTCAGCCTCCATGGGGGCTGACCTGGTTTTATGTTTACCCGGTGATTATCCTTACCTCCAGACGTACGCAGAACTGCACCTACTATTCAAAGTAGTTTTTTCCGCTCAGACCGGGGCTTTGATTCCCTGCTGACATATTCCAGCGGAGCGGATACTAGCAATGGCAGTGGAAAATGAAACAGTATTCACAAGCATGTGACGAGAACAGGGAACCGATACTGGCCATCATCAGGAAAACCTTTGCGGATGCGCACAACATACTTGAGATCGCCAGCGGCACCGGACAACATGCCGTCTACTTTGCACGTCAGCTGCCTCACTTGACCTGGCAACCCAGTGACCTGATAGAAAACCACCCCAGCATTCGTGCATGGCGCGATGACGCCGGCCTCGAAAACGTCCTGCCGCCAATCGAACTGGATGTCACCAAAAACGCATGGCCGTCCAAGCAATATGACGGACTTTTCAGTGCCAACAGTACACACATCATGAGCTGGGAAGCAGTCCAGAGCATGTTTAGCGGTATCGGCAAATTACTCCAGAGAGATGCGCGCTGTTGTCTTTATGGTCCGTTTAATTATGGCGGCACATTCACCAGCGACAGCAACAAGCGCTTTGATGACTGGCTGAAGCAACGTGATCCTGCAAGCGGCATCAGGGACTATGAAGCCATTGCGGAACTGGCCGATGCAAACGATCTAGAACTGGAGTCTGATAACGAGATGCCGGTCAATAATCGTTTGCTTGTCTGGATCAAACGTGGGTAAATAAAAAGCCGGCCCTGCTCTTCGAGAACAGGGCCGGCGGGCGGGTAACTTCACAAAAGACGGTGTCGGGGCCGTCTCAAGCTGAGGTCAGTTATCGATTTGTGAAACTACCCAGGGGACAGCGATAAAAGCAAGCGCCGATGCGATTAGCAACTCCCTTGATTCACTGAATGATGACAGCATACTCAAGCTGGGATCTCCCAGCAGATAAATGGCAACGCCGATAGCAAAAAATTTGTGCATTTCGAACTCCGTTCACTCATACAACCCTTGATGCTCATGTTATCGGCAAGGGATCTAGATCTTCCGTGACGCGTGGCGCATTTGAGTGTGAGCTCTGTCCCAGAAACATCAAAAACAGGCACTGAAATGCGCCTTCGGGGGGAACGGGCAACGGGCAAGCGATCCGCCAGGTATTATTCAGGCGGAAAAAGAATGGTCGGGATCAGCAGTGCAGACGGGGACAGCAGTGTGGCAAGCTAGAGACGTTAACCGCTGGATCTAGTCAGGTATTGTGACTTTCGGGCTGTCAGATTCACACACCGATTCATCTTGTCGGGCAGCGACATCCCGGATACTGCTCTCCTGCATCAGGTCCTGCAGACTGATCTCATTGAGAAAACTGTAGATCTGCTGACTGAGATCATCCCACAATTCATGCGCCAGACACTGGTGTCCGTCGTGACAGTTGTTGGCACCACTGCAGCGAGTTGTATCAACCGTTTCATCTACAGCCGCTACAATTTCGGCTACCGCAATCTTGCTTGCCGGGCGATTCAGTGAATAACCGCCACCCGGTCCACGGGTACTGCGAACCAGCTTCTGTTTGCGCAGGCGGGTAAATAATTGCTCGAGATAGGACAAGGATATGTCCTGACGTCTGGAGATGTCAGAAAGGGTAACCGGCCCTGACGTGGAGTGAAATGCCAGATCGAGTATTGCCGTTACGGCGTAACGTCCCTTACTCGTTAATTTCAAAATAGATCACCGTAAATTGCCAGTGGCGTAACAGTATGATACTGCAAAGTATACATCAAGAATCCTTTTCCGGTTTCGTCTCTGGATGATGCGACTCGAAAGCGGCATCAATTTCCTCATTTTCCACATGCTTTAAGGTGCACGAATTAAGATTTGGCAAATCAAGATCACCGACTTCGGCACCCAGTTTTTTCAACCCCCTGCACATATCTTCAAGACGTTCGTCCATGGCGTGGATATGATCAAGTATACCGTTCACAGCGGTTGCAACGGGGTCCGGCATATCCCTGGTCGCACCGTAGGCATCGAACCCCATTTTTTTTGCGATTGCCTGGCGCTTGTCATCCGGCTTGTGGGTTCCACTAACCAGCCGGCCCGGCACGCCAACAACTGTCATGCCGGCAGGGACATTCTTCAAAACAACGGCATTGGAACCGATTCGCACCCCATCCTCTATGACAACTGGCCCCAGTACCTTTGCACCAGCTCCTATAACTACGTTATTACCCAGTGTCGGGTGACGTTTGCCCTTGTCCCAGCTGGTTCCACCAAGTGTAACCCCGTGATACAAGGTGCAGTCATCACCAATTTCCGTGGTTTCACCGATTACAACCCCCATACCATGGTCTATAAAGAAACGTCGACCGATTACGGCACCCGGGTGGATTTCAATACCCGTATACCACCTGGCAAGATTTGAAAATACCCGTGCCAGCCACTTCAACCCAACTGACCACAACCAGTGAGTAAGTCGATGCATCAATACTGCGTGGATGCCCGGATAGGTTGTTAGCACATCGAAGGAATTGCGAGCCGCTGGGTCACGCTCGAATACGGAACGCACATCTTCTCGAATTCTGTTGAACATCTAATTATATTTCCATACAACACAATGTATTACAATCTATTTATAACAAAAAACTAGAGATAAGCCAGAAGACCGGATTGCAGGATTCTGGCACGCGAAGGCCGATCCTCAAAACCCGGTAGACCTTCATTGCTTCGAACCCTGTTCGGATGCTGACAATATTCCACGAAGGATGTTGATCTCGTTTTCATCAGGGCGCGCACGGTTGAACAGGCGTCGTAACCGGCGCATCAACATCCGCGGATTACCAGGATCAAGGAAACCGATCGTTACCAATACCCTCTCGAGGTGCTCGTAGAAACGTTCCATCTCTTCTGCAGTAACAGGCTCATGCTCGGGAAGGCTGCGACTGCTTTCTGTATTCAGATGCGCCCTGTGCGCCTTCAGGATTTCATAGCAGATTATCTGCACGGCGGCCGCCAGGTTCAATGAACCATAGTGCGGATTGCTCGGGATCTGCACAAGAAACTGGCAGCGATCGATCTCATCGTTACTCAAACCCGATTGCTCACAGCCAAATACAACGGCCACCTCGCCCTGTTCACTTTCTGCAACCAAGCGTTCGGCGCAGTTTGCCGGCTCAATGACCGGACATGGAATACTGCGACAGCGGGCGCTCGCACCAATGACCAGCCTGCTGCCCGCCAGGGCAGTATCAAGATCTGTACAGACGATTGCGTCGGCCAGAACATCATCCGCACCGGAGGCACGTGCGGTAGCTTCTGCTGCCGGATACTGCTTCGGGTTCAGCAGGGTCAGGCGAGACAGGCCCATGGTCTTCATGGCACGCGCAGTAGCCCCGATATTGCCCGGATGGCTGGTATTCAGCAAAACCACACGTATGTTTGCGAGCATGTCGGTCAGTAAGCTTATATCAGGCCATGTGGAAGGGAAAAGCCAGCACGTCCTGCACCTGCCTGGAACCACTCGCCAGCATCAACAGTCGATCCAGCCCCAGCGCGACACCGGCACAATCCGGCAATCCGGAACGCAGGGCTGACAACAGCTTTTCATCCATAGTGACAACCTCACTGCCTGCCTTGCAGCGCTGCTGCAACTCGCGTTCAAAACGCCGTTGTTGCTCCTCCGCATCGGCCAGCTCATGGAATCCATTCGCAATCTCGATACCGTTCAGATAGACCTCGAAGCGGGCAGCCACGGGGGGATCACCGGGACGAACGCGGGCCAGTGCCGCCTGGCTGGCAGGATAATCCCGGATGAATACCAGACCATTACCCAGCCTGGGCTCAATTACATGCGTCATCAGCAGATCCAGCCAGGCGTCACGATCATCGCTTGCCAGGCCGACAGCCGTCACCCCATATCTTGACTGCAATAATCCACTCAGCTCAGCCACAGTCGCGGTAAACGGATCGACTGCGGCCATTTCGACGAACAGATCACGGTAACACCAGTGCTGAATCGTATCGATCGGCATGACATCCGTGAGCACATCGGTAACGAGCCGCTGCACTTCTTCCATCAGCTCGAGCTCATCAAAACCGGTTCGATACCATTCCAGTAACATGAATTCGGGGTTGTGCCGTATGCCGGACTCGCCATTTCGGAACACCTTGCAAATCTGGTAAATCGAGCCGCTGCCTGCAGCCAGCAAGCGCTTCATGGGGAATTCGGGAGAGGTATGCAGGTAGCGAGGCTCGTCCTTGGCGGCACCGGGCCCTGAATAAACGGTTTTGAAACTGCACAGGGCTGGATCGGTGGTTGCTGCCCGCGACAACACGGGGGTATCGACCTCCAGGACATCAAGCTTCGTGAAGAATTCACGAATACGGGCCAGTATGCTGGCCCTCAGTTTGAGCACATCCAGCGAGGCCAGTGGCCTCCAGTCAGATTCCGTTTGCATCCTGGCGCACAACCGCCTTACATCTCCAAGCTACTCCTTTGCCCGGCCGACATATTCACCCGTACGGGTATCAATTTTCAGGATCTCGCCAACATCAATAAACAGGGGCACGCGCACCACGGCACCAGTCTCCAGCGTGGCCGGTTTCCCGCCGCCACCCGAGGTATCACCGCGCACCCCCGGATCGGTATCGGTAACCGCCAGCATTACAAAGTTTGGCGGGGTCACGGCCAGCGGCTGACCATTCCAGAGCGTAACTGCACACATATCCTGTTCCTTGAGCCACTTGGCTGCATCACCCACCGCCTCAACAGAAGCGGCCAGCTGCTCAAAGCTATCGGTATTCATGAAGTGCCAGAATTCACCATCGTTGTAGAGGTACTGCAGGTCTATGTCCATTACGTCAGCGGCCTCTACCGACTCACCTGACTTGAAGGTGCGCTCAATCACTCTGCCAGTCTTGAGATTACGAATTTTTACCCTGTTAAATGCCTGCCCCTTGCCGGGTTTGACGAATTCGTTCTCGATAATGGCGCAGGGATCGCCATCTAACATGATTTTCAATCCGCCCTTGAATTCATTGGTGCTGTAAGATGCCATATGATTATCTAGCCTTGTTAATCCCAATCAGTGAAAAATGGTCGCTATGATACCTCGAATAGACCCACCGGAACACCGGCCGGCTTGGCAGGAACAACTGACCGCGGCCGTCAGATCAGTGGAAGAGTTGCTGCAGCTGCTTGAGATCGACCCTGCCAAGGCAAAAGTCCAGCCCTTGCAAAACGAATTCCCGCTCCGGGTTCCTCGTTGTTTTATACAGCGCATGAGCAAGGGAGACTGCCGCGATCCACTGCTACTGCAGGTGTTACCGGTTTTGCAGGAAACCACAGAGGTTACAGGCTTTACAGCCGACCCCCTGGATGAACAGCATGCCATGCCAATTCCGGGGCTGCTGCACAAGTACCGGAATCGAGCACTGCTGACGATGACCGGTGCCTGCGCCATTCATTGCCGTTATTGTTTTCGGCGACATTTCCCCTACGCAGACGCCAATCCTGTAGCCGGACACTGGCAACCAGCCATCAACTACCTCATACAACATCCCAATATTACCGAACTCATACTCAGCGGCGGGGACCCCTTGACACTAGCCGATGCACGCCTGCACTCCCTGACTAAGCGCTTGGCGACGCTGAAACAACTGCGCATTTTGCGCATTCACACGCGTCTGCCGATTGTGTTACCCGCGCGTGTCGATGACGGGCTGTTGTCATGGATAAACGCACAAACCCAGAAGCTGGTTTTCGTTGTGCATTGCAACCACCCCAATGAAATCGATGGCAGTGTTACTGTTGCGCTCGACAAACTGGCAGCAGCCGGTGTTACCCTGCTGAACCAGTCCGTCTTGTTGCACGGCATTAACGACAGCGCCAAAACACTCGCCACGCTCAGTGAACAATTGTTTGCGGCGGGTGTTATGCCCTACTACCTGCATCAGATGGACAGGGTGCAGGGCGCGGCGCACTTCCAGGTGAGCATCCAGCGTGCACGCGAAATAGCGCTTGAATTGCGTGCCTCCCTGCCCGGCTATCTGGTTCCACGACTGGTACAGGAAATACCTGGCATGCCAGGCAAGATGCCGCTTTAGTTGGGATGCATTTCACTGACATCGCCACCCGGGTTACCTATACTTCAGGCAGCAGTACAGGATGCTCCGTAATCGCAACAGGCAGGAACAGTGCTCTAACATGAACCTACAACTACCCGTCAGAAAGAAAATCACCAACAGCAGCTTCAACACAAGGCCGGATGCCGTCAGGGTGTGGGTGGATGAATTACCGCTGATTAACCCGGAAAAATCCAGAAAACTGCTGGAGCATGCGTTACTACAGATAAACCAGCTTAGTATTACAAGCAGTGATCGGTATGAAACACTCGAGCTGCTGGCAACCTCTGCGATATGTGTAGCCGATGCGATGAAAAGGGTTTTCCTGGCAAAGCCAATTCCGCTGCGGGGCAACAACCTGTCACTGGCTACACAGACGGCTGAGTTGTATAACCAAATGGCCACCGGCTACCGCATCCTGGTTGATGACACGGGCGATGACGACAGCCAGAATTTTTACCTGACACAGGCTGTTCACAGATCACTGCGCTATCTGAGCGAGGTACTGCTAACCAATTACCAGATCTACCTGCAATACCCGGATGGCCTGTGGAAAACAATACATTCCCTCTACGCCCTTGCTGAACAACATGGCATTACTACAATACCGGTCACCGACAACACCCTGTCGACACCCGCCACGAGTACCATCAGTACCGTTTACAAGCAGGTTTTACTGATGTCTCTCGCCTGCCCTTACCGCCTGAGACAGAAGGAAATACATTTTGTCTACAACGCCCTCCTCGACTGGGCAGATATTACTCGGCTGTATCAAATGGGGGATGCAGAAACACCCGGCTTGTTCGCGGTCAACCTGAATGCCGACTACCCGCCTTCGTACCGGGTACTTAACCACAATATCACCCAAGTGCAGCTATGGCGCATCCTGGACACCACATCAATGGCAGACCGGATACGCGACACTCTCGACAAGCAACCCGGCAATGGCAATCGCCACATCGGGATTGGCGATACCAATATCCTGCAACGTCTGATGCTGGCGTGGGGGGTAATGCCTGCACGCAGATTTGCACGTCACACCAAGAGTGCGGAAGTCGCTCTGCTGGTCGGACTCAATGCAATCCATCAGCACGTGATGGGACCTGAGGGCAGGTCATCCGGCAAAGAACAAGCTAACGAAGAACCGCGTTACCTGCAGGATCCTACCTTTGAGGCAGCAACGACATTCAGGACCACCCGCTCCGCTGATGATGGACAAGGTATTGTCACACCCGAAATCGCCCGCACACAGCAATCCCGGAACAAACACAACACAGTAATACCTCGTATCGAGTCATGGAAAATGGCCAATATCAGTGCAGGCGGCTATTCACTGCTGTGGGACAGTGATGACTCATCCAGTGCCCAGGTCGGTGAACTGGTTGCCATCATCGAGCAGGATGATCTCGTTGGGGGCGAATGGCAGCTCGGCGTGGTACGCTGGATGAAAGGTACCAAAGCCTATGGACTGGAACTCGGCATTCAAATGCTTTCACCCAGCGCGCGGGCCGTGTGGGCCTATGCCGAGGACACGGATCTGAGTGTCGGTGGAAAGGTGCAGGGAATGTTACTTCCGGAGATCAAGATGATTCAGCAACCAACCAGCCTGCTATTGCCTACTTTACCCTTTCGGGCCGGTAGCACTACACAGCTTGAGTCGGCTGGTTCGCTGCAGAATATCAAGCTGACTCGGCAACTGGAGAATACCGGTCGTTTTGCCCAGTATCACTTCTCCGCATCGATATCCGATTGATTTAATTAATAAAGAGCTACAAATGGCTCAGGGTATTCGACATGGCCACCACCGGCCAGATTAGCATCCACGATTTCCATTACCGTAAGCGCATCTTCCGGCGCAGGTAAGTTACAACTTACCTGCAAATCCCTTGCCTGAACAAAACCGAAGCGCTTGTAATATTCGGGATGACCCAGCACCACGATCGCACCATAGCCCTTTTCCTTTGCCAGCTTGATGCTGGCATTGATCAGCTCGGAACCGATGCCACGGTGACTCTGTGAAGGCACGACTGACATCGGACCCAGCGCCAGTACCTGCTTTTCCGAACCATGCTTTCGCAAAGGTACCCGGGTAAGCAAAACATGACCGACAATGCGACCATTCAGTTCTGCGACCAGTGACAGCTCACGATTGTAAGTGGCTGATTCTCGCAGAGCACTGACAAGTTGTGCTTCCGCTTCACCGCCAAACGCGCTGATATGGACAACATCGATGGCGCGAATATCTTCTGCTGTTTCAGGCCTGACGGTAATCGCATGCATAACGGACTCCATGATAAATAATAATTTGCCTTGGTCGACACTAGCCGGGACGCCCAAATTTGCTGAATTTCATGGACTTGCATGCTAGCAGGAAACACTTTTATAGGAAACACCCCGTACAAACCAAACAGGGAGGCACCGCGGAGAGCCATCACTATATATAGGGAATGCTACAGAATTGCCCGATTTTGCCGAAAAACCTGTAGTCGGAGCCCGTGTCAGTGCACTACCAGCCACGGCGTCATTCATACCAGAAAGCGAGGTCAGCGGTGAAGCGCGGAGACTTTATACACCTCCTCATTGTCGAGGAGAGCAGGCATGATGCAGAGTCCCTGGCAAATACCCTGCGCAACGAGGGGCATCAAATTCAGTTAATGCATGGCTCAACGCCTGAGGCAATCGAAGCCAACCTTAACGGCCAGCATCCGGACATTGTATTGTGTGGCAGCGGTGCTGACATCCCCTCACCCGATGAAGTCAATAAACTGCTCCGCAAGCATAAGTTAACCATACCGCTCATTGCCATTGCGGATCGGGCCGCCGAGGCCGATGTTGTCAGCGCACAAAAATCCGGAATATCCAGCCTCATTTCCTATGACCACACTGACCATCTGCAACTGGCATTTAACAGGGAAGTCAATGTAGTTCGCCTGCAGCAGAGAATAAACGCGCTCGAGGAAGCCTTGCGTGGCAGTGAAAGCCGCTGTCATAGCCTGATAGAAAATTCAAGTGATGCGGTTGCGTACATCCATGACGGCATGCATGTCTATGCAAACCGCCCCTATATGAACCTTTTTGCAATCGCAAGCCGTGAGGAAGTCGACGGCATCCCGATACTGGACATGGTCAGCATCGATCACCGCGACAGCTTCAAGGGATTCCTGAAAAGGTACCTTGAAGAACATGCAGAAGACAACATCCATGATATTGATTGCCTCAATCCCGCTGGCGAAATATTCCGCTGCAGCATGGAACTGTCACCGGCATCCATGGATGGAGAACCCTGCACCCAGATCATCATTCGTGTCAATGCATCAAATGCGGAACTGGAGAAAAAGATTGAGACCTTATCCCGGGTCGACTTACTGACGGGACTCAGTAATCGACAGCACTTCATGCTGTCACTCGAGCAACACATCAGCAAACAGGCAGCTACCAACGAACACTGTGCCCTGTTATGCATCACACTCGACAACTTCAAGGCAATTCGTGAAGAATATGGTATCGCTGCAAGTGATGTTGTCTTGTGCGAGATCGCGAAACTGCTTGAAAGCAGCTGTGGAGAAAATGACTGTCTGTCACGTTTTGGTGATTACAGTTTCACCATGCTGCATTATGACAGCGACCAGGAAAAAACACTGGGACTTGGTGAAACCCTGTTACACAAAATCTCCGGTCACCTGTCAGAGGTTAACGGTCACGCCATCACTACCACTGGCAGTATTGGCATCTGCAGGATCACCAACAAGTCAAATGATGCGCAGAAGGTAATCTCCTATGCCGAAATGGCATGCGATGTTGCTCGTTCATCTGGCGGCAACCGGCTGCATACCCACAACGCCATTGTGAATGAACAGATGGGGCAAGAGAACGAGCAGCGCTGGGATGACATCGTCCGCATCACAATTGACGAAGAACGATTCTATCTGGCCTATCAGCCAATCGTCAGCCTGAAAGGCGATACCCAGCCGCGTTACGAGGTACTACTCAGAGTCGTTGATGAAGCCGGTCATATCATCCTGCCGGGACAATTTCTGTCAATTGCAGAGAAAACAGGTCTCGGTAGCGAGATCGACCACTGGGTCATTACATCTGCATTTCGGAAACTCGCCGAAATAAGAAAGGATAACAAGGACAGCACGTTCTTTATCAAGCTTTCCGCATCAACACTGGTAGATGCCGAACTGCCCCTATGGATCAATAAACAGCTCAAGGAACATCAGCTGCAGAGTGACAGTGTCGTCTTTGAAATACCAGAGCGTGTCGCCATTGATGACCTGAAAAGCACAATGGCATTCGTAAAAAGCATGCAAAGCCTGAATTGCAGGATTGCTTTTGAACACTATGGACACAGCGATCAACCGCAACTACTGAGGCACATACCAGCTGACATCCTGAAAATCGACGGCACCCTGATCAACGGACTGCCCGGTAACAAGGAGAACCAGATAAAGATCAAGGCAATACTCGAGCTGGCAAAGGAATATGACAAACAGACGATCGCGGAATGTGTTGATGATGCTGGCAGCCTGGCGCAATTGTGGCAATACGGAGTGGATTTCATTCAGGGTAACTTTGTACAGGAGCCCTGCAAGGAGCTCGAGTACGACTTTGAGGGCGAAATCGCATAACCGGGACCGGCAGCAATGCAATACAGGCACACGTCCAGCAATCAGTTATTTTTCACCGGCAAGCGGACTCGCACACAATCGCCCGGGTTAGTCCAGTACCAGGGATACCAGTCCATCAGCAAGCTTCGGTTCAAACCAGGTCGATTTCGGTGGCATCACCTCACCGGCATCGGCGACCGCCATGAGGTCCTCCATGCGAGTTGCATACATGGAAAAGGCAACCGCCATTTCACCATTGTCAACCCGCTTCTCCAGCTCGGGGAGACCCCGGATACCACCAACGAAATCAATACGGGTATCACGACGCGGATCAATAATACCCAGAACCGGAGCCAGCAGGTGATCAGCAAGCAGACTGACATCCAGTCGCCCAACGGGATCGGATGGAATCAGTTCCGGATGGATCAGCAATCGATACCACTGTCCGGCAAGATACATCCCGAAGTTCCCGGGCCCTTGCGGGTGCACGGCCACAGCGGATGGCATCAGCTGGAAACGTTCTCTCACGCGTACCAGAAAGGAATCAGCGGAATACCCGGCAAGGTCGCGGACAACACGGTTGTAGTCGAGGATCTGCATCTGCCGATGTGGAAATATTACCGTGAGGAACCAGCCTGCAGCTTCACTGCCAGGCCGGTTGGCAGCCACCCGGGATGCCGCGGCAGAACGGTGATGACCATCAGCGATATACAACGTCTTCATGGCATCAAATGCACTGCTGATCTGTTCAATCAGCGCCTGATCACGTATCACCCAGAGACAGTGTCCGACACCATCATCGGCCCGCAAATCGACATCCGGTTCACAGTCAGTCAGTGCCTCAAGCAGGGTGTCAACATCCGCCCGCGATTCGTAGGCCAGCAATACCGGCCCGGTTTGGGCATTCAGCGCCTCGATTTGATGTACCCGATCATCCTCCTTGTCCGGCCGGGTGAACTCATGCTTGCGAATGCGGTTACTGTCGTAGGCGGCAACCGACGCAGCCGCTACCAGCCCGGTTTGATGGTGCTCCCCCATTACCAATCGGTAAATGTAATAACAGGGCTCGCTGTCCCGGACCAGTATTCCCTGTTGCAACATGTTCTGCAGATTAGTCGCCGCCCGCTCGTAGACCTCCGGAGCATGCGGGTCAGTGGCCTCGGGAAAATCAATCTCTGGCTTCGATATATGCAAAAAGCTCCATGGACGTCCGGCAGCACGCACCCGGGCCTCTGCAGTACTGAGAACATCATAGGGGGGAGCAACAACATCCTCGGCATGACCCGCAACGGGTCGCAAGCCGGCAAAGGGACGAATCAGCGGCATGGGCAATTCACTCAGTCTATTTGGTCAAATGAAAGCGAATTGTACACAGACATGAGCCTGGCTGCGATTGACTTTACAAAGGGGCCGCGATCATGAGCCAGCAGGCACCCAACAACCGGGAGGATTGCACGCCAGCTGCCGCAGCAAGCACCATCAGCCGCTCGAAGTCAATGACGGTTATAGCCAACCGGACCCGGCTGCAGCAACTGGATGCCCGGATAAATGCGGGCTATACACGACTGCATGATCGACTGCAAAGCATGCCGTTGGCATACAAGTTATCGTTTTTTATTACTGTACTGGTTGTAAGCTGCATGACCCTGCTTGGCGTAATCCTTATACAGCAGCAAACCAGTCAACTGCAGGACCAGATCAGCGAGCAGGGACATACCCTGGCGCAACTGATGGCTGAATCTGCAAAAGAACCACTGCTTGCAGATGACGCACGCGCACTCGACGCCATCACCAGCGGCTTTTCGAACAATGGCAGCGTACTGGGAACAGCCATTGCCAACCTTGACGGCGAAATTATCTCCCGCGCCGGTATACTGCACGAGGAAAACAACCTGTTAACCCGCAACGCCATACAAAAGATCATCAAAGGCTCCGCTGACTCGAGCATCTGGGAGTGGCAACCGTTAATGGGCATAGAGCGCCAAACGGTCATGTCATTCATTCGGCCGGTTGTCTTTCAGAACGTGACAGCCGGGTATGCCCTGGTGACGTTCAGTCAGTCCGGAATGACACAATCGACACGTCGCGCCGTACAGACCATTGGTGGTGCAACCCTGATGATAATTACCCTGAGTATCGGCATGGCCTTCGCCATGGGCCGTCGTATCACTCAACCTATCGATAAGCTGGTGGAAGCCAGTCGAGCAATCGGCAATGGAGAATACACCTTCAGGTTCAAGGAAAGGCGTAAGGACGAGCTGGGACTGTTGATGCAGGCATTCAATGAAATGGCGCAGGGCATGCTGGAAAAAACACAAGTCAAGAGTGCCTTGTCCCGCTATGTATCGCCCGGTGTTGCCCGGGAAATTCTCTCTAACCTAGGTAACGTGGCCCTGAGCGGGAAACGCATCGAGGGCAGTGTTTTGTTTGCGGACATCTCAGGCTTCACAAGAATATCGGAAGAAACTCAGGCTGAAGAACTGGTAAGTATGCTGAACCGCTATTTCAGCCTCATTACCCGTGCCTGCGAGGTAAATTTTGGCATTGTCGACAAATACATGGGTGACGGGGTGATGCTGGTCTTCGGGGCACCGGAGGATGATCGGGATCACGCCTTTCATGCCGTCTGCTGTGCGCTGCTGATACAGAAACTGACTGCCCATGAAAATAGCCAGCGTGAAGCTGCCGGACTATTTCCCGTGCAGTTCAGGATCGGCATCAATACCGGCAGTATGCTTGCCGGCAACATGGGGTCAAGTGAGCGCATGGAGTATACCGTTGTTGGCGACACTGTTAACCTTGCTTCCCGCCTGTGCGGAATAACAAACAGCAGTGAAATTGTTATTTCCAGGGAAATGTATGCGCGCGAGGACATTTCTGGACGGGTCCTCGCAGGGGAATATCAATCGATACGACTCAGGGGTATCAGCCAGCCGGTCAGCACCTACCGTGTGGAATGCCTCACTGCAGACTATCAGGAAATTGTCGATACCCAGTTTGAAAAAATCCTAAGTAGCGAAAATGCGAGAGACTGTAATGCCTAAACTAACGGGGCTGCTGGTTGCAGTTTTATTGCCGGTGATCGCCAGCTGCTCGCAGATGGATCCAATACGCCTCGGACAGGACCGGCCGGAGGATCTGCAGCCGTTAATCAAGCAGCACGAATATGCGCGCGCGCGACAGCTTACAGGCAAATATCCTTCCCTGGACACAGTGGAAATCCAGGCTTGGATCACCAGCGAAGAATCAGAATACGAGTCCGTCGTGTTTTCCGATGCCCGCGCACTGGAGGAGAACAACGACTTGCTGGGTGCCGTACAATTACTTTCAGATGCCCTGCAGAAACTTCCGCACAGCACCCTGCTGCGGGAACTGCGCAGCACCATCGAGCAAGCGCGCGTAGAACAGTTAAACATCAATGAACGTGAACAACTCTTGTCGCGCGCCAATTTCATGATTGAGCAACAGAAACTCTACCAGCAAAAGATAAACCTGGAAGCGCCCAGTCTTGCACAACGCTGGGAACAGAATCGCAATGACAAGGAGTCCCGGGAACTTTCCGCAAAATTGTTTGAACACGGCCAACATGCAATGCAGACCGGCAGTCTGGATATCGCAGAGAACTGTCTGCAACTTTCCGCAGCGCTGAACCATTCTCCAGAGTCCGATGCCCTGTTGTCGGAAATCAGGTCCGTGAAAGAGTCGCGGAAAAAGGTTGAGCAGAAACAGGCAACCCTTAAAAGGGAACAGAAGCAGCAAAAGGTCAAGCAGAAACAGGATAACAAAACCAAGGTGCTGGTTGAAGAAACACAACAGGCACTTGCCAGGGAAGATTTGCAGGTTGCACGAGCAGCATTTGTACAGATTCCGCCGTCTGAGCGGCAACAAAAGGAAGTTGCTGCGATCCAGGATGATTTAAAAAAGGCTGTTGGCACACATGTTAAGGAGCTGATTATCGCCGGGGATGCACAGTACCGCTCGGACAATGTTATCGGTGCCATCCGGACATGGACCGAGGGACTTTCTCTGGATCCCGACAATCCGGAATTACGGGAACGTGTCGAGCGCGCCAACAGGGTACTGGCACGCCTGGAAGAATTAAGGCGCCGGCAGGGAATGTAAAGATATACCGACCCGCAGTTACTTCATCTCTACACGTATCCGTTCCACCTTCTGGTAGCCACGCGGTAACTTGCGTCCCCGTCGACCACGTTCACCGGCGAACTCGTCCACTTCCGCTGCTTTCATGGTCTTGTACTTCTTGCCGGCATAGACAGTCAGCTTTTCTCCATCCTGTATACAGTCAATTGCGGCAACAAACTCTTCACGACTCTTCAGTTTCGCCGACGGAATATTGATGATCCGGTTACCTTTGCCACGACTCATTTGCGGCAACTCGGCCACCGGTATCACCAGCATGTAACCCTCGGATGAGACAGCAACAATCCAATCATCCTGCAACGACCTAACCGGCACCGGCGGCAGCACCTGTGCGCCTTTAGGTACCGACAGGGTTGCCTTGCCCGCCTTGTTACGCGTGTACATATCGCCCAGCCTGGCAACAAATCCATACCCCGAATCAGTGGCGAGCAAATACAGTTGTTCAGGGCCACCCGCCATGACACCGACGAAACGCGCCCCGTCTGACGGTTTAAGACGCCCACTCAAGGGCTCACCCTGCCCTCGCGCCGTTGGCAGAGAATGCGCCGGCAGCGCATAGGTCTTGCCGGAAGAATCGATGAAGACCGCCAGTTGATTGCTGCGCCCGCGTGCAACGGCTGCAAATTCATCACCCGACTTGTAACTCATTTCAACAGGATCGATCTCGTGTCCCCTGGCGACACGTACCCA
This sequence comes from Gammaproteobacteria bacterium, assembly GCA_022340485.1. Taxonomy (GTDB): domain Bacteria; phylum Pseudomonadota; class Gammaproteobacteria; order UBA9214; family UBA9214; genus UBA9214. The sequence continues at coordinate 40,013 of JAJDNX010000083.1, forward strand.
GCCATTTTTCGACAGCACGATTGTGACCGGTTCACTGGGTATCAGAGCGGTTTCATCCAGCGCCTGTGCGGGCGCGCGGTCAACCAGCCGCGAACGTCTGGCATCACCATATTTTTCTGCATCCGCCTGGATCTCTTTTTTGATGAGTGTCTTCAAACGCGCCTTGGAGGCCAGCGTCTGTTGCAGCGCATCACGTTCCCTGACAAGCTCATCCTGCTCACCCTTGATTTTCATCTCCTCAAGACGCGCCAGCTGCCGCAGGCGGGTATCGAGAATGTAGTCAGCCTGCAATTCGGTCAAGTCAAAGCGCTTGATCAATGCCGCCTTCGGTTTGTCTTCCGTTCGTATGATACGTATGACTTCATCCAGATTGAGGTAGGCAACCAACAGGCCTTCGAGCAGGTGCAAGCGGCTGTTGACCTTGCCCAGCCGGTATTCCAGGCGGCGCCGTACCGTATCCGTCCTGAACTCGAGCCACTCCTTCAGGATGGCAAGCAAATCCTTGACGCGCGGGCGCCCATCCAGGCCAATCATGTTGAAGTTAATGCGTGCACTGCGTTCCAGATCAGTGCAGGAAAACAGGTGCGACATCAATGCCTCGATATCGATACGATTGGATCGTGGCACGATGACCAGGCGCGTCGGGTTCTCATGATCGGACTCATCACGCAAGTCCTCGACCATTGGTAGCTTCTTCGCCACCATTTGCGCGGCGACCTGCTCCAGCACCTTGCCGCCGGAGGCTTGGTACGGCAAGGCCGTAACCACAATCTCGCCATTCTCCACTTCATAGCAGGCGCGCATGCGTACACTGCCATGGCCTGTTCTGTAGGCCTCTATTAATTCAGCCCGCGGTGTAATGATCTCTGCACCGGTGGGAAAATCGGGGCCCTGGATGATCTCGCATAACTCTTCGACAGTGGTCCTCGGTTTCTCCAGCAACAACACCGCTGCCTCTGCCACTTCTACAAGGTTATGCGGCGGAATATCGGTGGCCATACCGACGGCTATACCGGTAGCACCGTTGAGCAACACATTCGGCAGTCGTGCCGGTAACAGCACCGGCTCATCCAGGGTGCCATCGAAGTTTGCGGTCCAGTCAACCGTACCCTGCCCCAACTCGGTGAGTAACACCTCGGCATAGTGTGCCAGACGGGCCTCGGTATAGCGCATTGCGGCAAAGGATTTCGGATCATCCGGCGAGCCCCAGTTACCCTGTCCGTCAATCAAGGGATAGCGATAGGTAAAGGGCTGCGCCATGTGCACCATGGCTTCGTAGCAGGCACTGTCTCCGTGGGGATGGAATTTACCAAGCACATCACCCACCGTGCGGGCGGATTTCTTGTACTTGGCCGTAGCCTGCAGACCAAGCTCCGACATCGCATAGACAATGCGGCGTTGTACCGGTTTCAGACCGTCACCAATATGCGGCAGTGCACGGTCGAGGATCACATACATGGAGTAATCCAGGTATGCCTTCTCTGTAAAGGTCTTCAGTGGCAGCTGTTCGATGCCTTCGTAGTCGAGCTCGATGGTTTCCATATAAGAATTATCTGCGAATTAACAATTGCATCCGTGATTCGGCTGTTTCACGCCTCTGCCAGATCGCCCTTGGACTCCAGCCAGTTGCGACGGTCATTGGCACGTTTACGGGCCAGTAACATATCCATGACCATGTGGGTATCGTCTTTTGAGTCGATGGTCAGCTGCACCAGACGCCGGGTCTCCGGAGCAATCGTGGTCTCACGCAGTTGCATCGGATTCATTTCGCCTAGTCCTTTGAAACGCTGCACAATCACCTTGCCCTTGATTTTCTCTGCGGCGATACGATCAAGTACACCCTGCTTCTCGAAATCATCCAGTGCATAAAAGACTTCCTTGCCGACATCGATGCGGTACAAGGGTGGCATTGCCACGTACACATGGCCCGCTTCGACCAGTGCACGAAAATGCCGCAGGAACAGCGCACACAACAGGGTTGCGATATGCGCACCGTCAGAATCTGCGTCGGCAAGTATACAAATCTTGTTGTAGCGCAGGTTCTTGAGGTTGTTGGCACCGGGCTCGACCCCGATAGCGACCGAGATATCATGCACCTCCTGGGAGGACAGCACCTCGGATGAATCCACCTCCCAGGTGTTAAGGATCTTGCCGCGTAGTGGCATGATGGCCTGAAAAATACGGTCACGTGCCTGCTTGGCTGAGCCACCGGCAGAATCACCTTCCACCAGAAACAATTCGGAACGCTCGCTGTCGGTCGAGGTACAGTCAGCCAGTTTTCCGGGCAAAGCCGGCCCGGAGGTCACTTTTTTACGGACGACTTTCTTGCCTGCACGCTGACGTGTCTGTGCCTTCTCGATTGCCAGCGAGGCAATGCGTTCACCCGTTTCCGTATGATGATTCAGCCACAGACCGAACGCATCCTTGACCACGCCGGAGACAAACGCAGCACATTCACGAGATGACAGGCGTTCCTTGGTCTGCCCGCTAAACTGCGGGTCCAGCAACTTGACCGACAGGATATAACTGCAGTTATCCCAGACGTCTTCCGGGCTGAGCTTGACACCACGTGGCAGCAAATTCCGGAATTCGCAAAACTCGCGTACCGCTTCTGTCAGCCCCATGCGCAGACCGTTAACATGTGTACCACCCTGCGCAGTTGGTATCAGGTTGACATAGCTCTCTGCCACGGCTTCACCGCCCTCCGGCAGCCATGCCAGCGCCCACTCGGCCGTTTCGCTATTACCCGACATACGCCCTACAAACGGCTCTTCCGGCAGTATTGGCGTATTGCCGAGTTCACCGCCCAGGTAATCCCGCAAGCCGTCTGCATAACACCATTCCAGTTTCTCCCCGCTGGCCTCGTCTTCCATCGTCACCTGCAGCCCCGGGCACAACACCGCCTTGGCGCGCAGTACATGTTGCAAACGTGACAGGGAGTATCTTGCGGTGTCAAAATACTTGGGGTCCGGCCAGAAGCGTATGGTTGTGCCGGTATTCTGTTTCCCGACCTTGCCAATCTCTTCCAGCGCTGAGGCCTTCTCGCCATCCGCAAAGGCCATATTGTATTCCACGCCACCACGACGCACCCACACTTCCAGGTGCTTTGACAGAGCATTGACAACCGACACACCAACCCCGTGCAGGCCACCTGAAAACTGATAGTTCTTGGATGAAAACTTGCCACCGGCATGCAGCCGCGTAAGAATCACCTCGACACCCGGAACACCCTCCTCCGGGTGTATATCCACCGGCATTCCACGGCCGTTGTCGCGAACTTCCAGTGAACCATCCTTGTAGACCTTTACATCCAGACGTGTGGCATGTCCGGCAATCGCCTCGTCGACACTGTTGTCAATGACTTCCTGTGCAAGGTGATTGGGACGCGTGGTATCGGTGTACATGCCCGGTCGCTTGCGTACCGGGTCCAGACCGCTCAACACCTCGATGGCGGCGGCGTCGTATACTGCACTCATATTGTAAGAAAGTTGATTGTTGTGTGGAAACAGGGTTGCTTACATTTCTTCATGCCAGGTCTCGGTAAAGCTCTTGATCATTTCTTCGGCAGACCAGTTGGATCGCAGCGGATTACAAAAATACTTCTCGTAAAGTATGCCGCGATAACGATTGGCACCACTGCCCTGCACATCCCGCCAGGGCGAATTATTCATCGGCTGCCAGCTGCCATCAATGCCGTAGGCATAGCGACGGTATTGCCTCTCGCCACAGCGCAGGCCTTCGTACGTTACATTCCATATCCCTGAAGGCGGAACCAGTACGACGGTATAACGCACCACACCATCTTCACCCCTCTGTAAAGTGGGTTTGTCCAGGTAAACCGTGTATTGCATACCGTCCGTAGCGATCCCGAGATCCATGAGATTCTTCTCCTGCGGGTAGTCTGGCAAGGACACGTCCAGCTCGTCCCGACTCTTTGGTGTCTCGATGTAATCCTGCTTCCAGCCACCGAGTTCTTCGGTATCTACCTCGGAGGCAGGGGTAGTGGCGGGTGCACTACACAGTAATGCCATGAGCATTGTCCTGCCGGCTAAGCGCTGAAAAGTGTCTCCGATTTTCATAGGGTGCGCAGTTTACCGTGCGGCATGCAGCAAAGCGAACCCGCCGGAATCCTGACAGAAAAAAGGGCATTGCAGGCGGAGTCAATCACGCCAGGTCGGCGACCAGGGCATCCCGCATCGAATCTGCAACGGGTTCGACCTCATAGGTATAATTCTGATGGGCAATTCCTACCCCCAGGGCGGCCCCCTGCCTGATATCAGAAACCATCTTTTCAGTTAACTCAAAACGCAGAAAATGTACCGAGGAGGTTTTGTCTTCCGTATCCCGGTCCATGTCTTCATCAGCAATGGCAAACACCTGTTCGTTACCATCCACCCGTACCCAGACACGATCTTCAATACCGATCAGGCTGGCCAGCAGTTCGTGCCGCTTCTCGACATCCGGCTCTTCTATCATGAAGGTGGCCTTCCAGTTGCTGCCATCGGGGATCAACGGGTTATAGGCCTGCAGTTCCTCCTCGATACCGCTGGCCTCGAAAATACGTTCAACACGCAACATCTCCTGTACCTGATACTGAATCGTCTGACGGTCCTCGAAATAAAGTGTCGCTGTGGGGCCAATGTGAATGATCCGGTTCTTTTTGTGCCTCATCACCCGCGCACGAATCTCCGGACGGTTCTCGGCATATTCCTCAAGGCTGTAAAGATCACTGCGAGTCAGTTTGTCCATTTTCCTGTTCCTTCATTAATCCTGTAATTGAGCTTGCAAAGAAACCTTACTGTGCCAATACAACTGCGGACTGTAATCTCGCTTCCTTTGCATTATCGGGGAGCGCTCCACACCGGATAAGAGCAATCCGGTATCATCACCCGTGGATACTTAAGCTCTAGAGCCCGTAGGCCATTCGCAACAATGTCAGTGGATGTTCCGGTGCAACCCCATTCACCAGGCCATTTTCGATCTGGTGCCCGGCCATCGGACAGTCACTGCTGTAATGGGCGGCATCGGCCTTCTGCACGCTGTTGACTACCGGCCGGCAGATCTTCATTGAGGTCTCGTGGAACTCGCTTTTCACTGCGTAGGTGCCATCGTGCCCGGAACAACGTTCAATCGGCACAACCGTGGTATCCGGAATCAGCTGTAGCAAATCGCGTGTCTTCATACCCAGATTCTGCACCCGCAGGTGGCAGGCCACATGGTAGGCAATCTTGCCCAGTGAGGCCTTGAAATCGGTATTGAGCAACCCATGCTTGTGGCGCAGCATCAGGTACTCGAAGGGGTCGAAGATGGCATCCCGCACCCTGGCCACATCCGCATCCTCCGGAAACATCAGCGGCAGTTCCTGTTTATACATCAGCACACAGGAAGGAACCGGCGCGACAATGTCCCAGCCCTCATTCACCAGCCTCAGCAACTCGGGAATGTTGGCGTCACGTGCTGCCTTCACGGCGTCCAGGTCGCCGAGTTCAAGCTTTGGCATACCGCAGCACTGTTCCTTGCCGGCCAGTGTGACGGCGATGTCATTATGCTGAAACACGGCAATCAGGTCCTGGTTGATGCCTGGCTCGTTATAATTACCATAACAGGTCGCAAACAGCACCACCTTGCCGCTGGTCGAGCCGGCCGGCACGGCTGACGTGTCAGCCGCGCCCTTGCCACTACCAAAACGCTTGCGCAGGGTCTTTGCATGGTACTCGGGGAGTATTGCGTCGGGATGCACACCCAGCATCCTGTGCAGCGCCTTGCGACCGGTTTTACTTTTATTGGTGGCATTTACAAGCTGAGTCACAACAGGAATACCGGCCAGCTTCCCGACCGTATCGGTTGATGTCAGGATGCGATCACGCTTTCGCACATTGCCTTTTTTAAACCTGACTGCCTTGGCGCGCAACATCAGGTGCGGAAAGTCCACATTCCATTCGTGCGGAGGCACATAGGGGCACTTGGTCATGTAGCACATATCACAGAGATAACAATGGTCGACGACGTCCCAGTATACTTCCCGTGCAACACCATCCAGCTCCATGGTATCGGACGCGTCGATGGCATCGAACAAGGTGGGAAAGGAATTGCACAGGTTAAAACAACGGCGGCAGCCGTGACAGATGTCATAGACCCGCTCCAGTTCCTTGAAGAGCTTCTCTTCGTCGTAGAAGGAGTCACTGGTCCAGTCAATTGGATGCCGGGTTGGCGCTTCCAGACTACCTTCTCGTGTACCTTCAGTGGTTGATGTCATTGATGTACTCCCTGTTTGCATGTCCAATGCAAAGGGGCCGGAAAAACCGGCCCCCCGTTACAGACCGCACTTTCAAAACCAGCGATTAATCGTCCAGTCCATCCAGGGCCTTCTGGAAACGGTTGGCATGTGAACGCTCGGCCTTGGCCAGCGTCTCGAACCAATCAGCAATTTCGTCGAAGCCTTCATCACGTGCAGACTTGGCCATACCGGGGTACATATCCGTGTACTCGTGTGTTTCACCTGCAATTGCGGCTTTCAGGTTGCTTGAGGTGGCACCGATGGGCAGGCCGGTTGCAGGATCACCGACTGCCTCCAGGTATTCAAGATGGCCGTGAGCATGGCCGGTTTCGCCTTCTGCCGTGGAACGGAAAACTGCGGCAACATCGTTATAACCTTCAACATCCGCCTTGGCGGCAAAATATAAATAACGACGATTGGCCTGTGACTCACCGGCAAATGCATCTTTCAGATTCTGTTCTGTTGAGCTGCCTTTTAGATCCATAGTAGTGTCCTCCTACAATTCGTTTAATGAGAAGCGCACTGGCGCCAAAATTATTTAGACCAAGTCTAATAGTGGTAACTCTAGTCCGACTTGTTTACGACGTCAACCCGGGGCTTCATCCGTTATACAGAGACCTCTCGATTGACCCCTATTACCGGGGTGGGGTAACGTAGGCCGATTATCAGAAAGATTCAAGCCATGGCAAAAAAAAATCCTGAAAAGCTCGACTTCGAGACCTCACTGAAAGAACTGGAAACTCTTGTGGAGACCATGGAGAAGGGAGACCTGAGCCTGGAGGACTCGCTCAGTCACTTCGAGCGTGGCGTGCAGTTATCAAGAACCTGCCAGCAAGCATTAAAAGATGCCGAGCAAAAGGTTGAGATCCTGATGAAGAAAAGCGGCCAGGACGATATTATACCGTTCAACGATGAAGATGCCTGAAGCCGCATTAGCCGCGTTCATGGCCCACTGCCGGGAGCGACTTGAACGCGCCCTCGATGCCTGGCTGCCACCCGCCAGCACACTTCCCAGCAAGCTCCACGAGGCCATGCGCTACACCGTCATGGGTGGCGGTAAACGTATCCGTCCGGTGCTGGTCTATGCCAGCGGAGAGGCACTGGGCGCCAACCACAAGACACTCGATCGACCGGCCTGCGCCATCGAACTGATTCACGCCTACTCACTAATCCATGATGACCTGCCTGCAATGGATGACGATGACCTGCGGCGCGGCAAACCCAGTTGTCACCGTGCCTTTGGAGAAGCGACTGCCATCCTGGCTGGTGATGCCTTGCAGTCTCTTGCCTTTCAGGTGCTGTCCGGTGACGCGGCCGACGGTATCGATGCAAGTACACGTTTGCGTATGATCCATACGCTGGCACTGGCATCCGGATCTCGTGGCATGGCCGGCGGGCAGGCGATTGACTTGTACGCCACGGGACAGCAACTGAATATTGCCGAACTGGAAGACATGCATATTCACAAGACCGGCGCCTTGATTCGTGCCGGCGTGGTTCTGGGCGCACTGTGTGGCGACACGCCGGATCAGTCGGCCATCGATAAACTGGACCGCTACGCCAAGTGTGTTGGACTGGCATTCCAGATCCGCGATGATATTCTCGACGTCGAGGGTGAAACCGGTACCCTCGGCAAAAATACGGGAATGGACCAGGCCCACGAGAAATCCACCTACCCTTCACTGATCGGCATGCACGCTGCCCGTCAGCGCGCCTCCGAACTGCACCAGGAGGCGCTGGATAGCCTCTCGGGATTCTCTGACAGCGCTGACCCCTTGCGCTGGATATCAAGCTATATCATTGATAGAGAAAGATAATTTACCAGGCGCAGCGTGTAACAAATTGCACTTGCACGGCTCCTCAGGTAATATCTTGACCAAATCACTCAGGAATTGAGATCTCCGCCGTTACTCAAACCCTAGCGGGGCCGTGAAGCCTACCCCTTTGGGCGGATTGGCACATTACACAGTGACCGGTAGGCTCCTAGTTCACTGACATATCAGACACGCTACAGGTACCTCCACGATGAAATCCACCGAACTCGTGCACGGCAACCAGACTCGCATTGCCGATGTGCAAAACAGCGCCGATACCCGGCGGATTCCCATCGACAAGGTTGGAATCAAGGAAATACGCCACCCGGTACGTGTAAAGGATCGCTCTGTTGGGGAGCAGCACACTATTGCCACCTTCAACATGTATGTCAATCTGCCGCATAATTTCAAGGGCACACACATGTCACGATTCGTGGAAATCCTGAATACCCACGAACGCGAGATCACCGTGGAATCGTTTCGCGAAATGCTCAGGGAAATGACAGAGCGACTGGAGGCCGATTCAGGCCACATCGAGATGAACTTCCAATATTTCGTCAACAAGGCGGCGCCTGTTTCCGGTGTGGAAAGCCTGCTGGATTACGATGTCACCCTGATAGGTGAAATCATCAACGGCAAGCCAAAAATGAATATCAAGGTTGTGGTCCCGGTTACCAGCCTGTGCCCCTGTTCCAAGAAGATCTCTGCATACGGCGCGCACAACCAACGTTCGCATGTCACTGTCAATGCAGAAACAAACGGCTTTGTATGGATCGAGGATCTTATCGACATCATCGAAAAAGAGGCCTCCTGCGAACTCTACGGACTGCTGAAACGCCCCGATGAAAAGTACGTCACCGAAAAGGCCTACAACAATCCAAAATTTGTCGAGGACATGGTGCGCGATGTAGCCACGCGGCTAAACGAAGATGAGCGCATCAATTCCTATACCGTGGAGTCCGAGAATTTCGAGTCCATTCACAATCACTCCGCATACGCCATGATCGAGCATACCAAGCAGCAGGATTAGGTGCTGTTGCAGGTGCCCATGCGGGCCTGGGGAGGTTCCCGTTCATCATCCTTTTTCATCAGCAACGATTAATATTTCTTCCTCAAGGTCATCAAGTGACCATCATTAGTGATGGTCATGCGTCCCAGGTAGGACATACCCAGCAGTGTCACTGCGGGCAGAGTTCCTTCCATCACCACGGCCGACACATTACGAACCTCCAGTTCACCTACCTTCACGGAATCCAGCTTCACCATCCAGGCAGGTTCAACGCCGGAGGCAGTGGTCACCTCTGAAGGGGTACCGATGACATGAAAATCAACCCCCAGCCGCCGCGCCTGGCTTGCATTCATCACCACCTGGGTAGCACCGGTGTCCACCAAAAAAGATACCGGCAAGCCATTGATACTGCCTACCGTGGTGTACATGCCGGTGGTATTGCGCCAGACCTGCACTTCCTGGCCAGCCGCCGGTCGTTTACTAGCGCTCACACGACCATCCAGACGGGCGGTGACCTGCTCACCATCAATCAGCAAGGTGGCCAAGTCACTACTGGCCGATACCAGGCGGATCCCTTCCGGACTGCTCTGCCCTACTTTAAGCAGACGTTGCTGACCTTCAACAAGCAGCACTGCACGATCAGTGAACAGGCCAACGACGCGCACATCCATTCCCGCAAGCACGGGGATCTGGTGCAGCGAGGTTCCGAACACTAGGAGGTACAGCAGAAATCTGGATAATGACATCACTCCATCCTGCAGCCATTTGAAAATCGATTATGAGACCTGTGACTATTTTTCGCCATATCCGCTGTGAAGGGCCCGGCTACCTGGCCGAGGTGCTCGACCGGCAGGCAATTCCCTATCGAATCATCGAGGTCGATAACCACGAGGATATTCCCGACAGCATCGAAGACAGTGCCGGACTGGTCTTCATGGGAGGTCCCATGAGCGTCAATGATCCCCTGCCCTGGATCGAACAGGAACTGGCATTAATCCGGATGGCCCAGGACAAGGGGCTGCCGGTACTCGGACATTGCCTTGGCGGTCAACTGATTTCCAGGGCGCTGGGCGGAACGATCAGCGCAAATCCGGTCAAGGAAATCGGCTGGCACCCGGTACGCAAGGCCGAAACAGCCGCTGCTACTGACTGGTTGCACGGCCTACCTGCCCAACCAATCCTGTTTCACTGGCATGGAGAAACGTTTTCCATACCCGAGGGCGCCGAGCTGCTCCTTGAAAATGACAACTGCGCACACCAGGCGTTTGCCATAGGCAACACCCTTGCACTGCAGTGTCATGTAGAAATGACGGCGCCCATGGTAAGCGAATGGGCGGAACTCTATCAAGATGAACTGCAACAGGTCACGGCAAGCGTTCAGTCTGCGACACAAATGACGACCCGCTTATCCGAAAGAATCCGTGCTGCACAACAAGTTGCCGACAGGCTTTATCAACGCTGGTTGAAAGCCGTTCTTGACCAGTCCTGAACATCCTGCAACAAGTGCGTATGCATCCTGTTACAGCTGTTGGTGCACTGCAATCGCCCTATGCATAAATGACCAGCAGCTGCAATACCGTGGCAGCGGCAATCCCCGCCAGTAGATCGTCCACCATGATTCCGAAGCCGCCACCGATTTTTCTGTCAAGCAGCCGTATGGGCCAGGGCTTGGCGATATCAAACAGCCGAAACAGTACAAAACCGGCAGCAACCCAGTGCCAGCCGGGCGGTGCAAACGTCATACTCACCAGGTAGCCAACAATCTCGTCCCAGACAATGGCCGGGTGATCATGCACACCCATGCGCCGTGCCGTGTGCTCACAGACAGGAATACCGAT
>JAJDNX010000092.1 GCA_022340485.1 Gammaproteobacteria bacterium
TCACCAATACCCAGCTTGTGCGCTGGCTTGATACGGCTGCCGTTGAGATGCACCTTGCCACCATTGATCGCTGCCATGGCGAGTGACCGGGTCTTGAAGAAGCGTGCAGCCCAGAGCCACTTGTCTGCGCGGATAGCGGCATGGTTATCTTGTGGCTTCTTCATCATTGACCTGGCTGTTTGATCGCTTTCTGATCCGGCGTCCGCTGGAATCACGGCTGACCTCATTGAGGGTCGCTGCACTTCAGCCGGGTCGGGACTGCTGCGCTTTTGCCCCCTCACTGGCGGCCTTTTGGAATACCGACAACGGCAAGGCGCCGTCAATGCGTTGCTGCTCACCGAAGAATACCGTTGGTGTGGCACGTACGTCGAGCTCCTGGGCGGCGGCGAAGTACAGTTGCAGGCGTTGTTCATACCGGTCGTCCGTCCAGGCTCGTGTTAGCACACTATCCCGGACTCCCGCAGCGTGTGCCAGTTGCGCCAGGGTGGTTTCATCACCGATGTTCTGGCCCTCGGTAAAGAAGGCCGCGAACAGGCGACGATGCAAGGCATAAAAGATTTCGGCACCGGCCTCTTTGGCGGCTTCCGCGAGTAACAGCGCCTTGTGTGAATTGGTGGTAAAGGTATGAGGCCGGAAGGTAATACCCTCCTCGGCAGCCAGTGTCGCCAGGTTCTCCATCATGATCTGCCAGCGGCTTTCGGAATACCCCAGCGCAGCGGTATCCATGCCGGTTGCGGGTGTATCCGGGTGTATTTCGAGGAAACACCAGTTGATTTTCAGATTGTAGTCATCCCGCAGCCGATCCAGACGCACATCACCGATATAGCAGAACGGGCAGATGTAATCGGTAAAGACGGTAGCCAGGAGTGCCGGTTTTTCCGATTTGGACATGTGCACTCCTAACATCAGCACGGGGAAATCACCCCGGATTACCCCTCTCCCCAGACTTCTGCCTCAGGGGGAGGGGCTATGTTTCATTTCGTCATTTCCTGCAACAGGTCATTGAGGCGATTGACAAAGGCAACCGGATCTTCGAGTTGACCGCCTTCACTCAACATGGCCTGGTCAAGCAGCACGTTAGCCCAGCTGCTGAAACGCACCTCATCGCTTTCATCCCTGAGACGGCTGACCAGCGGGTGCGTTGGATTGATCTCCAGATCGGGTTTGCTGACCGGCACATCGTGACCTGCCTGTTTGAGCATTTGCTGCATGTGTACGGCCATGTCATGCTCACCCATCACCAGGCACGACGGCGAGTCGGTGAGACGCTGGCTGACCCGCACGGTGTTAACCCGTTCAGCAAGCACCTCCTGCATGCGTTTGACAAGATCAGCGAACTCACCCTTGGTTTCCTCGGCCTTCTTCTTCTCCGCTTCGTCAGCCAGCTTGTCGAGATCCAGTTCGCCCTTGGCAACAGATGCCAGTTTCTTGTCCTTGTATTCGGTCAGGTGGGAAACCAGCCATTCATCAACACGATCGGATAACAGCAGTACTTCGATGCCCTTGCGCCGGAATATCTGCAGGTGCGGGCTGTTTTTTGCTGCCGCGAAGCTGTCAGCCGTCACGTAGTAGATCGTGTCCTGACCCTCCTTCATGCGGCCAATATAGTCATCCAGCGATACCGTCTGCTCCTCGCTGTCGTTTTCCGTGGTTGCAAAGCGCAGCAAGCCGGCGATGCGGTCGCGGTTGGCAAAATCCTCGCCGGGTCCTTCTTTCAAAACCTTGCCAAACTGCTTCCAGAAGTCCTTGTAGAGTTCCGGTTCATCCTTCGCCATCGATTCCAGCAAGCCAAGAACCTTCTTTACAGATCCGGAACGGATGGTGTCGATCAGCTTATTGTGCTGCAGTATTTCGCGCGATACGTTCAGCGGCAGGTCGTCCGAATCCACCAGTCCACGTACAAATCGCATGTAATACGGCATCAATTGCTCGGCATCATCCATAATGAAGACGCGACGTACATACAGCTTGATACCATGACGGCTATCCCTGTCGTAGAGATCAAAGGGTGCACGCGAGGGAATATAGAACAGGGTCTTGTAGGACTGGTTGCCTTCCACATGACTGTGCACCCATTTCATCGGGTCTTCGAAGTCATGGGCAACGTGCTTGTAGAATTCCTTGTATTCCTCGTCGCTCACTTCTGTACGCGGCCGGGTCCACAATGCGGATGCCTTGTTAACCGCTTCGTAGACCGGCTCCTTGTCTTTTTCGGGTTCACTGAGCATTTCAATCGACAGCGGAATATGGTCGGAATACTTGTGGATAATGTTCTTCAGGCGATAGCTTTCAAGAAATTCATCCTCACCCTCACGCAGGTGCAATACCACTTCCGTACCGCGCCGCGCCTTCTCGACCGTCTCCAGGGTAAATTCACCGTCACCGGCGGAACTCCACAGAACCCCATGCTCGGCACCAAGACCGGCCCGGCGCGTCGTCAGTGTTACCCGGTCAGCAACGATAAAAGCCGAATAGAAACCAACGCCAAACTGGCCAATCAGCTGACTGTCCCTGGCCTGGTCACCGGTGAGCGACTCAAAAAACTGCCGTGTACCGGATTTAGCAATGGTTCCAATATTGTCGACCACATCATCGCGCGTCATACCAATACCGGTATCCGTGACCGTTATGGTGCGTGCCTGCTTGTCAAAATCGACACGGATACGCAATTCGGTATCGTCTTCATACAGCTTGTCATTGGCCAGTGCTTCAAAACGAAGTTTGTCGCAGGCGTCAGAGGCGTTGGAGATGAGCTCGCGCAGGAAAATTTCCTTGTTGGAATACAACGAATGAATCATCAGCTGCAACAGCTGTTTTACTTCGGTTTGAAATTCGAGGGTTTCTTTCTGGCTATCAACCGTCATGCGTGCAAATTCCTCTGTTTGACCTGAATGTGTCCTTTAGTTGGGGACTTGCTGCAGATTTTCAAGGGCGGGGTCGTGATACCCTCGTGGTTGAGCAACCATTGCTTGCGCTGAACCTCAAGACCATCGGTGCTGCCTGAGTAGCCACCGATACCTGTAGCACCGATCACACGGTGGCACGGTACGATGATGGGAATCGGGTTTTGGCGGCAGGCGTTCCCCACAGCGCGGGCGCCACTGCCCAGAGAGGCAGCCAGTTCGCCGTAGGTGAGTGTCTGGCCCGCCACTATGCGCGTCAGTGCCTCCCAGACGCGACACTGGAAGGCGGTACCCTGCAGGTCTAGCGCCAGCGTGAAGTGGTGGCCGGGATGACTGAAGAACCGGGCAAGCTGTGATGTGACTTGCCGAGCGAAGGCGGTCGCTGGTGCCTTTAACGGAACCTTACTGGGAACGTATTCCAGCCGGCTGACACGGTTGTCACGGCAGCAGATACCCAGGCGGCCAAGGTCGGAGTCCATGACTGCATCGTAGATGTATGCGGATGCCATCGACTGCATCATGTCCTCTCTCCCACCCCCCCAAAAAAAACGGGCACCCTGTGTGCGGGTACCCGTTATTTTAGCGCGTCACGCTCTATCTTGCGTGCCTTAGAGTTTTTCCTTGATTCTTGCAGACTTACCGGACAACTCGCGCAGATAATAGAGCTTGGCGCGGCGCACATCACCCCGCCGCTTGACCGCGATGGATCCGATGGCAGGACTGTGAGTCTGGAAAACACGCTCAACACCCTCGCCATGTGAAATCTTCCGCACGGTAAAGGCAGAATTCATGCCACGGTTGCGCTTGGCAATCACAATACCTTCAAACGCCTGCAGTCGCTCACGCGCGCCTTCCTTGACCTTTACCTGTACAGTGACGGTATCTCCCGGGCTGAATTCCGGGATATCCTGTTTCATCTGCTCCTGTTCAAGCTGTGCGATTATGTTGCTCATGACTGATCCTCTGGGTTCTGATAATGGGTGATTGATCACTCAATTACCCGACTCGTACTCACAAATAAATTCGTTTAGCAAAAGCTGCTGCTCTTCATCGAGCTGCAGGTCTTGCAGTAACTCCGGTCGCCGCTGCCAGGTTCGACCCAGCGCCTGCTTGTGACGCCAACGCCTGATATCGGCATGGTTGCCACAGGTTAGCACCTCCGGCACGCGCAGACCTTCAATCTCTTCCGGCCGCGTGTAGTGCGGATAATCCAGCAGACCTTCCATGAAGGAGTCTTGCTGCGCCGAATCCGCATCACCCAGTGCCCCGGGTAACAGCCGGGTCACTGCGTCCATCACGATCAGGGCCGGTAACTCACCGCCGCTGAGGACGTAATCGCCGACCGACAGCTCTTCATCCACCTCCAGCCTGATCAGGCGTTCATCGATGCCTTCATAACGCCCGGCAACCAGGATGATACGCTCAAGGCCGGCAAGTTGCTTCGCCCTGCCCTGATCAAACCTGTTACCCTGTGGAGACAGATAGATAACCGGTGCCGGGACATCCTCCGCCTTTGCCCGCTGAATGGCGGCACGCAGTGGCTGCACCTGCATAACCATTCCGGGGCCGCCACCATAGGGTCGGTCATCAACACCCCGGTGCTTGTCCTCGCTGTAATCCCGCGGGTTCCAGGTCTCCAGCAGCAGCAGCCCGCGCTCGATGGCCCGCCCCTGGATTCCGTAAGCAGCCTGTTCCCGAATCATCTCGGGGAACAGGGTTACAACATCAATCCGCATCGTTCACAGGGCTAGAAATCAGGATCCCAGTCAACCCGGATTCTCCGCGATTCGAGATCGACTGATTCAACAACCTGTTCCCTTATAAAGGGAACCAGGTATTCCTGCTCCCCTTTAACCACCATCACATCATTGGCACCGGTCTCGAACAGATGGTCTACAACACCGAGCACCTGACCATCCCGGGTAACCACCTGCAGGCCAATCAGGTCACTCCAGTAATATTCGTCCGCCTCGGGTGGCGGTAACTGACTTCGATAGATACCAATGTCGGTTCCCGTCAGGGCAGCAGCCGCATCGCGATCACGGCACCCTTCCAGTTGTACCACCAGGCCCTTGCCATGGGGACGGCCGTCAACTGGTTTTGTCGGCTGCCAGTCCCCACCCAGCTTCAGGTACCAGGGTGAATAATCCAGCAGGTTATCCACCATGGCCGTGTATGCGTTTACTCGTACCCAACCCTTGACACCAAAGGGTGAGGCGATGCGTCCCATGATCAACAGTTCGTCTTGCGAACCCTTGCCGTCTTGGTCCATCTCCGATCAGAGCACACAACCGACCAAACAAACGATACTTACTGTTGTGTCCGCTGGTCCTTCAGCAGCTTTTCAACACGCGGGGACACCTGAGCACCCTGGGCTGTCCAGTGATCAGCACGTTCGGTATCCAGGCGCAGACGCTCTTCACCACCGACGGCAACCGGATTAAAAAAGCCAATACGTTCGATGTAACGGCCATCCCGGCGGTTACGGCTGTCAGTCACCACAATGTGGTAAAAGGGACGCTTCTTGGCGCCACTGCGTGACATTCTGATCGTCACCATAAGAATCTATATCCTCTGAACTCTGAAAAAATGTGCCGTCAGGCGCAAGCCATTGACCAGCAACCGTTGAAAACCGCGCAATTCTACGCGATTCCCTGAAAAAGTGAAGAGGCACCGGGTATTTAGCAGCAAGTGAATTCAATTCCCTTGGTTGAGTCGAATGCTCAGTCAGCTGTCGGCATTTATTACAGTAATAGACAAAAGTCATTTTCGGACCGTTAGAATATCTTAACTTATTGTATAATATGAACTTATTATTTATGCGATGATGCGCCATAATGGCGCAGGTTTCTTTGACCTTGTCGAATTTCCTTACGAATGCGTAATAAACATCATCCGTAACCCGGATGCAATTATTCTTCTTATTGATTTTATAGAAATTTTAGCTAGTTGGCACACCCATTGCTAAGTAATCATGCGAGCAGAGAAGAAAAACGATCCCGGTGGAGGTAGCAATACGACGCACTAAGAATAAGAGCTCATTGCAACGATAATAAGAAATTTTTTTGCGCAACGGCACATGGCAATGACACAAGACCATAATAATCTATTGTAACTAACCGACTTAGCGCAGTATTCGACGGTGGCATTGCCACCGTTTTTATTTGCGGGAAAGAAATTCCTGTTGTTAGGCAAGCAGCCCCGGGTCAGAAAGGAAACCCCTGCCCGTTTTGCGGCAACTTGCCCTTCATGCCACGAAGCATCTTGCCCATGCCACCCTTGGACACCTTTTTCATCATCTTCTGCATCTGCAGGTGCTGTTTCAGAAGACGATTCACATCCTGTACCTGCGTGCCCGAACCGGCCGCAATGCGACGCCGTCGCGAACCCTTGATGACGGCAGGAAATTTTCGTTCCTGTGGCGTCATGGAATTTATAATCGCCTTCATGCGGTGAACCTGGCTGTCATCCAACATGGCATTCTTCGGCAACTGCCCCATGCCCGGCATCTTGTCCATCAGTCCGGCCAACCCCCCCATACTGAGCATCTGATCGAGCTGATCGCGGAAATCATTCATATCAAAGCCCTTGCCTCCGGAGATCTTCTTGGCAAGCTTTTCGACCTGTTCCTTGTCGACCTTCTGCTCCGCTTCCTCGACGAGGCTGAGTATATCCCCCATGCCAAGGATGCGTGAGGCGATGCGCTCAGGATGAAAGGCCTCCAGTGCTGCAGTCTTTTCTCCAACACCGAGAAACTTGATCGGTTTGCCGGTTATCGCACGGATCGACAGGGCTGCACCACCGCGTGCATCACCGTCCGCCTTGGTAAGGATGACACCGGTTAGCGGCAGCACCTCGTCAAACGTTCTGGCAGTTTTGGCTGCATCCTGACCGGTCATGCTGTCAACCACGAACAGTGTTTCCACCGGCTGGACTGCGTCATGTACCCGGCGTATTTCATCCATCATGTCATTGTCGATATGCAGGCGACCGGCTGTATCAATGATCACCACATCAAGATGCTGCTTGCGCGCGTGGGAAATCGCATTCTCTGCGATCCTGACCGGATCCTGGTCAGTCGCACTGGGAAAGAACACGGCCCCGACTTCACCGGCCAGCGTCTGCAACTGCTCGATGGCAGCAGGCCGATAGATATCGCAGCTGACAACCAGTACAGATTTCTTTTCCCTTTCTATCAGCATGCGAGCCAGCTTGGCTGTACTAGTTGTCTTGCCTGAACCCTGCAACCCTGCCATCAGGATGAGGGCCGGTGGCCGTACATTCAGATTCAGGCCATCATTGGCCTCCCCCATCATGTGGACCAGTTCTTGATTGACCACCTTCACCAGCATCTGTCCTGGTGACAGGCTCTTCAGCACCTCCTGCCCGGATGCCCGTTCGCGTACCCGGTCAATAAATTCCTTGACTACCGGCAAGGCCACATCGGCCTCCAGCAGGGCCATGCGCACGTCCCGCAAGGCGTCCTTGATGTTGTCTTCGCTCAGGCGACCCTGTCCACGCAGGTTCCTGATGGTTCTGGACAACCGGTCAGTTAGATTGTCAAACATGTTCTTTACAGCTCCTGGATACACCGCGAAAAAATTGAACTGCGATTATAGCGTCAAAAATCGACACAACGGCAATACGGGCATACCGACAGGCAATACTTCAATGCCAACGACAGTTATGTCATTATCCCGGCATGATGCCAATCCTGCCCGGACTCCTCGCAATTATTCTCTACCTGCTTGCCAGTGCCCTGCTATTGGCAAGACTAATGCGCGGTGTACCGGATGCCGGCTGTCAGCGTAGCCAGATCATGATGATTGGCCTGGCTGCAATATTCATTCATGGCAGTTTGCTGTATCCCGCCATCATGACGGCAGAGGGACTCAACCTCGGAATATTCTATGCCGCATCCCTGGTTGCCTTTACCGCGGCGCTGCTACTGCTGCTGGCAACATTTGTAGAGCCGGTAGAAAATCTGGGAATTCCGGTATTTCTGGTTGCCGCCATCTGCATCGCCCTGACAATGATCTTTCCGGAGACGCATATCGTCCCTAGCAGTTCCTGGCAACTCGACAGTCATATCCTTTTATCCTTGCTGGCCTACAGTATTCTCGGCCTGGCCGTGCTGCAGGCGCTACTGCTTGCGATCCAGGAAAGTCATCTGCGCAACCGGGAACCGGGCGGTTTTATTCGTGCATTGCCTCCCTTACAGACGATGGAAACGCTGCTGTTCCACATGATCGCGACCGGCTTTGTACTGCTGACATTGGCACTGGTAACCGGCACGCTGTTTCTCGAGGACATCTTTGCCCAGCACTTGGTACACAAAACCACCCTGTCCATCATTGCGTGGATCGTATTTGCCATCCTGCTATGGGGCCGCTGGCGATATGGCTGGCGCGGTCGCACTGCGATCCGCTGGACGATCGGTGGATTCATCTTCCTGATGCTTGCCTATTTTGGCAGTAAATTCGTACTGGAACTGGTACTCGCCAGACAGTAGCCTGCAGGACACTGACAGCAAGCCTGCTTTTTCTGTAAAATACTCGTTCGATCAACAACCCGAGGCTGTCCTGTTTGGACGACACTCCCCTAAGTGTGCTGATTGCGGCACTCTTTTTACTGATCCTGCTCTCAGCATTTTTCTCCGGCTCCGAGACAGGCCTGATGACGCTTAACCGTTATCGCCTGCGCCACCTCGCCGAGAAACAGCATCCCGGCGCCGTGCGCGCCCAAAAGCTGCTGCAACGCCAGGATCGCCTGATTGGACTGATCCTGCTGGGCAATAATTTTGTCAACGTGCTGGCGTCCATCCTGATGACGCTCATCACCCTGCGTATCTACAATGACACCGGGCTGCTGTTTGCCGCCGGCCTGGTACTGACCATGGTGATCCTGCTGTTCGCCGAGGTCACGCCAAAAACACTGGCTGCCCTGCATCCCGAGCGGATTGCCTTCCCGGCGGCTTTTGTTTACATGCCGTTGTTGAAGGTAATGTCGCCGCTGGTATGGGTCGTCAACGGGATCTCCAATGGCCTGCTGAGACTGGTGGGCGTTTCGCCTGAACAGGGTGCCAGTGATGCACTCACTACCGAGGAATTGCGCACCGTGGTGACCGAAGCGGGCGCCATGATCCCGAAACGCCACCAGTCCATGCTGCTCAACCTGATGGACCTGGAGAAGGTCACGGTGGAAGACATCATGGTACCGCGCAACGAGGTGACCGGCATTGATATCGATGCAGACTGGGAAGTCTCCCGCAAGCTGCTGATGGAGAGTCAGTACACACGCCTGCCGTTGTTTCGGGAAACCATAGACCATGTCATCGGTATCCTGCACATGCGCAAGGTCTTACCGTTACTTTACCGTGGCCAGCTCGATCGCGAGACACTGCTGGGCATCGCAAGAGAGCCTTACTTCATCCCGGAAGGTACTTCCCTGAACCGGCAGCTGCTTAACTTTCAGCGTGAACACCGGCGCATTGGATTCGCCGTTGATGAATACGGCGAGATCCAAGGGCTGGTCACGCTGGAGGACATCCTGGAGGAAATTGTTGGAGAATTCACCTCCGACCCGACCGCACATATCGAGGACATTCAGCCACAGGACGACGGTACCTGGCTGGTCGATGGCTCCATCAATATCCGCACGCTAAACACTGCCCTGGGCATGTCGCTGTCCACCGATGGACCGAAAACACTCAATGGCGTGATCATCGAATACATGGAAATGATACCGGAAGCCGGCACCAGCCTGCTGCTCGACAACCACCCGGTCGACATCGTGCAGATAAAGGAAAACATGGTGAAGTCGGTACGCATACACAAGCCCCTGGACCGGGAGACTGTCGCAGTTACGGAAGATTCCACACCATGAAACTCCCCCTCAATCTGGAGGTTACAGAAGGCGATCACATCAGGGCTCGCCCGAGTGCCTATCGGTTATCACTGCCCGCTGATCAACAGATTACGGCCGTGACCAAATTGCTCAGCTGGATGGAAAATGAAGTCCGCAACTGCACAGAGCCGCAAGCACCTGCAGAGGCCGAAATCGGTGCTGCCACCACCAGGGAATTTCTGCAATGGCCGGAAGAAGCTGCACCGCGTATCTATACAGGTAGCAACAGGAAAGACGATGGCTAGGAAGATTGTAAAAAGCGATGCCGAGTGGCAAGAACAGCTGACACCACAACAATATCAGGTGACTCGCCACAAGGGTACGGAACGACCGTTCAGCGGTGAGTACCACAACTGCAAAGACAACGGTATCTATCATTGCATTTGCTGTGGCACGGAATTATTTCACTCTGATGATAAGTACGACTCCGGTTGCGGCTGGCCCAGTTTCATGCGCCCCGGGGTCACGGCAAACATCAAGACGGCCATCGACCACAGTCACGGCATGGAACGTATCGAGGTCATGTGCGCTAGCTGCGATGCCCACCTCGGGCACGTCTTTGAAGACGGGCCCGCACCCACCGGCATGCGTTATTGCATAAATTCGCTGTCATTGAACTTGAAGAAGGGAAACAAGTAGCCTGTTTTGTTTCCCAGCATGTGGGAAAATCTACCGAGTACATTTACAAGATGTACAGCAGCACGGTCAGGTAATGAGAAATGCTGCCAGCCAGCACGAACAGATGCCACACCCCATGGCCGTGTTTGATTCTTTCATCCAGGGCATAAAAAATAATTCCACTCGTGTAGAACACACCGCCCAGCACCAGTAATGCCAGGGCATTGTCAGGCAGGACCTGTACGAGTGGTTTCATGGCAATCAGGATCAGCCATCCCATCAGCAGGTAAATGATCATCTGTATGGCACGCGCCCCATCCTTGTGGCGACTGTCCACGATGATACCAACGATAGCCAGCCACCAGATGGTAATAAACAGGCTCCAGCCCCAGACACCTCGCAGGGTGACCAGCGTAAACGGGGTATACGTACCTGCGATCAGCAGGTAGATGGCGACATGGTCCAGCTTCTTGAATATCTTCTTGGCCCTTCCCCGCAGGGAGTGATACAGCGTCGACAACAGGTAAAGCAGAAACAGGGAGGTACCATAGATGCTGAAACTGATGACTTTCCACGGATCGCCCTGCAACGATGCCAGCACCACCAGCACCACCACACCGGCAAGGGCAAGCGCGGCTCCAATCAGGTGACTGATGCTATTAAAGCGTTCTCCGTGATACATTGCATAAGTTACTGGTTTTTATTCTCTTTATTATATTTTGTACCGATTGGGTGGCTACAATCAAGAACCACCCCGAAGGGGGTGGTCTGGGAGTCCGTCGTGGCGCTGACACTTCACAACCGTAGCGCCCCTGTGTCAGTACTTGAGCCATTCGAGTGCCGCCGCCTCTTCACTGAAGGCAAAATGCCTTACCTTGGGACGGACGAAGAAACCGATGAGTCTTTGCAGCCAGGAAAGCAATTTACTGTCGGATACGGTTGCGACCTTTGCAACACTTCTGTGGTGTTCTTTTATAAATCGGATGTGAGATCCTATACTTGCAATGTCTTTCCAGCCGGAAAAGGTTTCAGTGTAGATCATCATTCCCTTGAGATCACCGTACCTTTCAATATAGGGGTCCACGCGTCTGGCAAACTCCTTTATGTCGGCTGTCTCCAATGGGCCGGCAGGTGACAAAACAAAGATTCCCAAGTCATGCACCAGTTCATGATTGAGCATTATTTTCTCCTTAAAGAAACCCGATCGATACCAGCTACACTAACCATAGAAAAGAGTTTTCCTTTCGTCCTGTCTTTCTCCACGACCGGCAAGAGCAGCGGCTTTACCACAATCCATCGCTGTTTTGTGACCGCTGCCTCTGGAGTAAACAGCAACGCCGTATTACAGGCACACACGCGTACTCCCTCACAGCATAGCCATGTCATATGGTCGGCCAGGTGAATAGACTGACTTACTACGCTACATGCGGGTTGAGTGCGGGGAGTGAGCGTCTTGCGCGTCGCAGAGCAGACCGCCTGCTGCGCTGAAACAAACGCGGACGCAGTTGCTGCCTGAAGTCATTCTTCCAGACCGCGAAATCGAGTGGCCCGGAACCATAGAGGGCATTGTCCATTGACTGCACCAGTGCACGCAACCGGGCAGGCTCCGCCGGTGGTTGAATCTCTATAATCTTCTCCGCGATCGCTGAAATGGGGGCATGCCTGGAAATATCCAGGTGCTTGCAAATACGGGACCTGAACTCACAACACCATGCCTCTGGCCTGTCCTCACGGTCAAGACAGCGCACACATAACCACAGTTTCACTCGTTGCGGCATGACGGAAGCAAACGCCATGCGCAAACTATCTACATAGGGCATAGGGGAAAGTTTCCTGCCGGCAGCTACAGTATGCTGAACCGCACGTTGCCCTGTCGCTGACAGCCAGGCTCCAGCCTTGCTACCGGCAGCATGCAGGATAGGTCGGGTACGTGCCCAGGCACCCAACCAGTAGCCGACGACCAGCCCCAGGATGATTAACAGCGGGGTCCAGAAATAGATGGGGAACATATCCTGTTCGCCACTGGTGGTGACCGCACTGCGATTAGCCACAGCACTGGCGACAGCATCCTGTCCAGGCAACCCGGCAAGCATCGGTTTGTCCCTGTCCACATCCCACCAGGCAACCTGAATTCCGGGCAGATGTATCCAGCCATCCTGCAGTGGAATGAGGGTATAGGTTTCCTTGCGGGTACCGAGGAACTTCGTACCATCTTTGGAGACCCCGTTGCTGGTGGTGACCGAGTCACGATAAGCGCGGAATTCATCACTCTTAAGCTGTGGTTCCAGTGAGGGCAGTTGGGTACCCAGAGCGCCTCTGGCAGTCAGCTCGAGTGTGAGCGTGACCGGTACACCCTCCCTGGCAGGCGCGGTATCCGTCAGCTGCATCCGCAGTCTCAGGTCATTCAACGGTAACCAGGGTGTCACGGCGGGATCAGCCGGCATCACCTGTAACGTCAGTGGGCCGTCGGAAGCGATGGTAAAGCTATTTTCACCTGCATTCGCAGGCATACCCGGCGCCCCGTTCCACTGCCTGTTCGCTACATGGGTACCGGAAAATTTGATCGCAGGGATAACAATTTCACCGGGTCGCAACGGCGTCAGTTTGAAGTGGTATTCGTTGACAATCTCACGACTATTGTCCCGCCGGGAATTGCGCGTAGTCGCGACAGGACCATCCACCTGCTCCAGTATGGCCCCCTTGATGCTTGGGATGATTGGGGTAAGTGTCTTGAGGTTGTCACTGCTGACCACCCGAACGGTGTACACGATATTCTGTTGTTCGTAGAACATTGCACCGCTGGTTTCTACCTCGACCACAGGCTCGCTGCTGGAGGGCGCACTTGAGGTCACCGGCACCTGCGCCGCATACCACCCGGTACCTGGTGCGGCCCCAAGATAGTGTGAATTTGGCACCATTGCAGCGGGAGCGGGTGGCGGGTCGCTTCTCAGACCGGGTTTGAAATCCTCCAGGTTTCCCCAGGGACGGTTATTGGTGGTGTATGAATGCTTTGACGATGACTTGCTGTAGCTGAATGAAAATCCTCCGGCTTCTGCACCAACACTGGTGAGGCTACCGACGACCAAACAGACACAACAGAAATGAACGTGATTAATGTATTTCAAGTTACTCGCTCCTGCTATTTTTTATCTGATTATCATCATCATCCGAAAACTACAATGAACCGTTATGGGCAGATCACAAAATCAACCAGCCTGTTTTTGTCACCATGGCCTGGTCTCCATCAATTGACGGCCATGTTTTTCAAGCTCCTGCCGTTCCTCGATCATAAACTGGTTTCGTAACAGGTAGGAAGGATCACCCTCAATCTGTTCGAGCCACTGTTCCATCATGATCATGGATATACCGGTTCCAGGGATACCATCTTCCTGGGGTTTTCCTGCCTGTGTAGCTTCTGTGTCTTCTTCACCCATACCGCTTCCCATCTGGTCAAACTGGTCCACTGCCTGACTCGCCGCTGCTTCCTCCTCAGTGATTTCTTCGGGAGACCTACCCGGACCTGAAGTTTGCTCAGAGGAAGTGCCAGCTTCCTGCTGGTCCCGCTCCTCTTCGCCACCACCAGCATCTCCAGTTTCCTGTTCTGGTGCAGATCCTTTATCAGTATCGTCTATGGGTAGATTACCATCATTTTCATCACCTTGCTCGCCTAAATCACCGTTTTCCTGTTGCTCCTGGCGCTCTCCAGCGTCTTCGCCGGATTCCTCTTCGCCCCCTCCTTCCTCCTTCTTCTGCTCCTCAAGATCACCTGTGGCCTTATCCGTTTGCTCTTCCTGGTCTCCCTTCGCATCCTTGGATTCCTGTTCCTGCTCCCCGGAGGAGCCTTTGGATTCCTGCTCCTGCTCGCCAGAGGACTCCTCGGACTCCTGGTCCTGTTCGCCGGAGGAGCCTTTGGATTCCTGCTCCTGCTCGCCAGAGGACTCCTCGGATTCCTGCTCCTGTTCGCCGGAGGAGCCCTCGGATTCCTGCTCCTGCTCGCCAGAGGACTCCTCGGACTCCTGCTCCTGTTCGCCGGAGGAGCCCTCGGATTCCTGCTCCTGATCCCCGGAGGAGCCTTTGGATTCCTGCTCCTGCTCGCCAGAGGACTCCTCGGACTCCTGCTCCTGATCCCCGGAGGAGCCTTTGGATTCCTGCTCCTGCTCGCCGGAGGACTCCTCGGACTCCTGTTGCTGCTCCCCGGAGGACTCCTCGGATTCCTGTTGCTGCTCCCCGGAGGACTCCTCGGACTCCTGTTCCTGTTCCCCGGAGGACTCCTCGGACTCCTGTTCCTGCTCCCCGGAGGATTCCTCGGACTCCTGTTCCTGCTCTTGCTCTCCGGAGGACTCCTCGGACTCCTGTTCCTGTTCTTTTTTCTGTTCCTGCTTCTTCTCTTCCCGCTCTTCTTCCTGCTCTTCCGGTTGTTCTTCCGGTTGCTCTTCCTCGACTTCTTCCTCGGCCTCTTCCGTCAAGGTCTGCTCGAGCATCTTTTTGGCAAGCGCGAGGTTATGGAGAGTATCTTCATCTCCCGATCGTAACTTCAGGGATGCCGTGTACGCATCGACCGCCCCCGCATAATCGCTGCGCTTGTAGCGAGTATTACCCAGGTTATACAGGGCGTCTGCCTTGACCTCTTCGCGCTCGACACTGGCAAAGGCTTCTCCGGCATCCGTGTAGCGGCCGGCACGATAGAGTGAGACACCACGACGGTAGACATCACTAAACTCTTCAGCTGCGTCACTATATTCACCCTGTTTGAATTTTTGCGCAGCTTGCTGTTCCTGATTCCTGAACCAGGCGGCATTGACCACCGTACTGGTGAGCAGGCAAAAAACAATGACGCCAGACCGGCTCAGTCGAAACCACTGGATGGTTCTGCTTTCCCTCCTGTTTGCCGTCATGCCTTTCGTGGCCTGTATCCTGGAACGGCGCGACGAAATAACGGTAACAACAGTAGCAGTGCCAGCCCGGCAAGCCAGTAAAAACGTTCATTCCAGACCCGTGTTCGTTCATCCTGGCCAGCAGTGGACAAGGCCTTTGCCTTGACCTCGTCGAGGATCTTCGCAGTATCACGTTCGCGATAATCGGCACGCAGATAGATGCCGTTACCAGCCTTTGCCAATGATTGAAGCTGTGCCTCGTTGAGCGATGAGATCACTGGCTGTCCGGTCCTGTTCATGATCCAGCGGGAAGCAGGTCCGTCACCGGGGACCGCGTCTCCCTCCGGCGTACCGATACCCAGTATGTGTACCCGTACCCCTGTAGCCGCCAATTCCTTCAGACGTTGTTCCAGGCCCTCTTCTTCAAAATCGCCATCGGTAATGATCAATAAGGAATTAACGCTATCAGCCGGCTGGGTGGCCAGCAATTGTTGTGCCCGCTCCAGTGCAAACGACAGACGACTGCCCTGCAATCGGACCAGACTGGGGTCGAGGGCCGACAGTACCCGGTGTATTCCCTGCATGTCTTCTGTGATCGGTGAGACCACATGTGCGACGGAGGCAAAACCAATCAATCCGACACGGACACCACGGTTCTGATTCAGCAGATCCTCAACTTCCTGGCGTGCCCGTGCGAGTCGTGTGGGTTGTACGTCTGCCACCATCATCGAACGTGATATATCCATTAAAACCAACAAGTTGGTTCCGGGGCGAAACAATTGCACATCGGTGAAGCCCCAGCGAGGCCCGGCCATGGCCAGTACCAGCAGTATCCACAAGCCCAGCCAGCGCAGGTAGCGTTTCCACTGGGTGGTTGATGAGGCCGTTGAACGTCCCAGCAGGTGCGGCAACAAATGGGCATCCGCATACTTCTGAATACGATCATTATTGCCGCTAAGACGCCGAAACAGCAGCAACCAACCGGCTACCGGGATGCACAGCAGCAGTGCCCACAGCCAGGCCGGCTGACTGAAATGAAAGGCTGACAGGACCTCAGCCATGTACCCGCCTCGCCCACCAGGCCCGTGGTATACCATCCGGGAACAGACCGAGCAGCAACAATGCCAGCAGCGACACCCCCAGCGGCCAGCGGTACAATGGCCGCGGTATCATGACGGTGCGTGACTCTGCCTGGGTTTTTTCCAGAGCATCGATGCGCTGGTAGATCTGCTCGAGTGCATCAGAATCGGTGGCACGAAAATACTCGCCACCGGTAATTCCAGCTACCTCGGTCAATAAGTCTTCGTCGATCTCCATCTTGACCTGGGTCATGCGGCCATCCTCGACAAAGGGCACCAGCCCCTTGCTGCCAACACCAATCGTATAGATGCGGATTCCCTCGTGGGCAGCCAGTTGCGCTGCCAGCTTCGGTGGCAGACTGCCCTCGGTATTTTCGCCATCGGTCACCAGTATCAGGATCCTAGATCCTTCGGGGCGATCGCGTAACTTCTTCACCCCCAGGCCGATGGCATCACCAATGGCAGTGCCATCACCGGCCATGCGTGACACGATATTGTCCACCAGGCTGTATACAGCCTGGTTGTCCAGCGTCATGGGTGAGAGTACAAATGCCTGACTGCCAAATACTACCAAGCCGATGCGGTCACCATCACGTGCCTTGATAAAGCGCCCGATCACACCCTTGACCACCGCCATCCGGGTAACCTGCCGACCCTCAACCGTAAAGTCCAGGGCCTCCATGGAGCGCGAGGTATCGATGGCCAGCATCAGATCGTAACCCTCGGTATGCACCTCCGTATAGGGCTCCAGCCACTGCGGGCGCATCAGGCAGACCACCAGCGCCACCCATAACAGCACCAGCATAAATATCTGCATGCGGCTCCCGGCATGGGTGAGCGAGCGGGAAGTGATGAAGGTTGAAGCAAGCCGCCCCAGTGCCGGGTGCAGCAAGGTAGACTGGTCTGCATGGGTATAGGCATCCGTGGCCCCGTGCGGCCGGCGCCAGAACTTCCAGATAAGCAAGGGCACCGGCAACAACAGTGCAAACCAGGGCCAGTGAAAACTAAACACGCGCGGCACCACTTTTGCCAAAAGCACCTGACAGCAAACCCGCCAGCCGCTGCCACAGCCCTGCTTTCTTTTCTGCGGGTCGGGACGCATCAATCCAGCGGGTGGCCGCACGAATCAGGGTAAGCAGTTGCTTGCGCTCAATGGACATCGTCGGTGGCATGTAGGGTGCAGTCAGCAGAATCTGTCCATGCCGTTCCCAGTCAAACGAGGTGTTGTCATGCTCGGCCAGCCATTGCAGCCAGATATCGCCAGTCAGGCCTGCTGCTTCCTGGCGCCCACTGCGTACCATCGCAATGCGGCGCAGCAGCTCGGACAGTCGGCCAGCCACTGTGTGCGCGTCCTCACTGGCCAGCGCCTTTTTCAATTGGCGCAATTGACGGCGCGCATCACCACGCCAGCCAAGCCAGCCCGCGTTGTAGATCAACCAGTAGCGGATCCCGAAAGACAACAATAACAGGACAACAAGGCCGACCAGGTACCACCACCCGGTTGCCAGCGGCCACCATGGGATCGTGTCAAGACCGTGAATATCGCGTAGTACTGTTGTTCCGGATTCCATATGTGCAGTTAGTGCCTTCCCGCATAGTGGCGCAGTCCGCTGACGAGCGACTTGTGTACATCCTCGTTGGTACTGACCGGTATCAAACCCACCCCTAACCGATAGGACATCTGCAGCAGTTCCTCGCGACGTTGCTCCCAGTCGTCACGAAAGGCCTTGCGGCCTGCCTCGTTGTCAGTGTCGACTTCCAGAAGCTCGCCGGCAGCATTGGAAAAAATAACCGGCCCCATGGATGGCAAGTCACGGTCAGCCGGGTCATCGACCGGCAACAGCACGACATCATGCCGCTGTTTGAGGCTTCCCAGGATCCGCTCGAAGCCGGTGGTGACCTGGTTGATCGGTGCGATGACGAAGATCAGGGAGCCGGTGCCACTACCGCTGTCCAGATGTTGCAGTGTGGCCATCAACTGGGATTCGTCGGTGTCACCCTGTTCAATCGGCTCCGTCAATGCCCGCAACAGCTGCCACAGGCCACGGCGTCCCGGTGTAGCCCTGAAATAGCGTAAGCCGGTCGCCGGGTTCCCGAACAGCACCCCACCCACGCGATCATGCTGTTTGCTCGCTGCCCAGCCGATCAGCGCAGCCACCCGAGCAGCCTGAATCGACTTGAAGGTACCACGGGTACCAAAGCTCATGTGTGGGCCTGTATCGATACAGAGGATGACGCTGCGTTGCCGTTCTTCGCGGAACACTTTGAGATGCGGAGTATTGGTACGTGCGGTGACCAGCCAGTCCATGTTGCGGATGTCATCGCCTTCCCGATATTCACGTACTTCGTCGAAGTCCAGACCGGTGCCACGAAAGACCGAGGCATACAACCCGGTAAAGGTGGAATTGACGAGGTGATGTGCCGCCACACCCAAGGCGCGGGCCTGGTGGCGTAGTTCCAGCAGGTCATCAAGTTGCGGATGGAGACTCATCGCGTTACTGCAGTTATCACTGGTTCAGGCCCTGTACGGGCAATATGATTGGCAATCACGGAATTGCCACGACCTCCAGCAGACGTTTGATAAATTCATCACTCGTAATGCCTTCCGCCTCACCCTCAAAGGTCAGCATGATGCGGTGGCGAAGCACGTCCGGCGCCACTGCCTGGATGTGGTGGGGAGCAACAAACTCTTCACCATCGAGCCATGCTCGGGCACGCGCACAGCGTGCCAGCGCTATGGTGGCACGTGGCGAGGCACCGAAGCGGCACCAGCGGCCCAGGCTTGCATCATAGGCATCGGGTTTGCGGCTGGCCTGCACAAGGTCAACAATATAACTATTCAGTTTCGGATCGAGATAGAGTTTTGCCGCATCTTCCCTCACCCTGAAAAGTTGTGCCTGGGAAAACACCTCGGCGGGTGGTGCAGGTACCGCCAGCTGCTGGTTGCTGTCGAGTTCCAGAATCGCCAGTTCCTCTTCACGGTTGGGGTAGTCTACGCGGACATGCATCAGAAATCTGTCGAGTTGTGCCTCCGGCAGATTGTAGGTCCCTTCCTGTTCGATCGGGTTCTGGGTAGCAAGCACCATGAACAGTCTTGGCATGGTATAGGTCTTCAGGCCTACCGTGACCTGATATTCGCCCATGGCCTCAAGCAGGGCTGACTGCACCTTTGCCGGTGCCCGGTTGACCTCGTCCGCCAGCAGGATATTGTGGAACAAGGGTCCCGGGCGAAACTCGAATTCACCCTTTTCATGGCGGTAGATATCCGTACCAATGAGGTCGGACGGCAACAGATCAGGGGTAAACTGAACGCGGTGATAGTCTCCCTCAATGGCCTCAGCCAGTGCCTTTACCGCAGTCGTCTTCGCCAGTCCGGGCATGCCCTCCACCAGCACGTGGCCCTTGCTCAGAAGGCAGATGAGCATACAGTCTACGAGCTCGCGTTGCCCGATAACCCGGGAAGCAAGATGATTGCGGACGCCATCCAGTATGGAGGAATCCATGCTACGGTTATTCGCGGGTCTGCTGGTATTTAACAAGGTATTGCTCTCCTGCACGGTATATTTAGGAAGCATAACCGGCTTGTTCTCCTGGAATCCAGTTGAAAACTGCTGCGGCTATCACCCTCAGGGACATCAGGCTGATTCTCGATGTAGGGACTCGTCTTCTAGCATTTTCTTAAGCTTGTCTCTGCAATCCATGACCCTGCAATGGCCTGAATGTCTGCAACTGAGGTAAAGATCTTGAATCTTATCATCTTCTACATCCAGCAAGCAGACCAGAGCAATCTCTTCTTTTTCATGCTCAGATTTGGCCTGTTGCAGAAGTGAGACCGTATTGCACCCTTCAATAAACCGCTTTCTCGCAAAAAAGGCGATCCTGTCAAAATCATAATTGCCCAGGCATCCTGGATTACGGCAGGTCATTCTGGTTGCAGTCCTTGAATTTTTCCTGGTTATATTTCTACTAAATTATTGTGTTTTGTCCATAATACTTTTATTAGTCTACTCTTTTTTGACCGGCAAACGATTGACATGGATCAATTATACACAATGCCATCGGAATTCCCGGCCAGCACTTGCACTATACCGCCCACACCCAGCGACTGCCAGCAGGGGCGTTGCAATAACCCTGAAATCCCCTGTCTATCCGCCGTTAACTGGAATAACATAACCTGAAAAAGCCCAAAATTACCAATTGGTGTACCCTACTCCAGGTGCTTTTCGAAACACAGACCTCATGGGCAAACGGCCGCAATCAACCATCGGCGTGATCGACAGTTTCGACATCAAGCCGGGAAGAATCCTGGCTCGAAAATACGAGGTCATACAGTCCCTTGGCACTGGCTGGGAGGGCGAGGTATTCCTGGTGCGGGAGCACCCTACGGACATCGAAAGAGCTGTCAAACTCTTTTATCCGCAGCGTAACCCGAAGGATCGAACCGCCAATTTCTATGCACGTAAACTCCACAAGTTAAGACACTGTTCCATAGCCATTCAGTACCACACCAGAGAAACGATTTCCTACCACAGCACTCCGATCACGCTACTGGTATCGGAATTTGTAGAGGGTGAACTGCTGACCGCCTTCCTGGACCGGCAAGCCGGCAAACGCCTCACGCCGTTTCAGGCGCTACACCTGCTGCATGCACTCGCAACCGGTATCGAGTGTATTCACCAAATGAAGGAATATCACGGCGACCTGCATACCGACAACATTATCGTTCAACGATATGGCCTGGGCTTCGATTTAAAGTTACTTGACTTCTACCACTGGGGTGCTGCCAGGCCGGAAAACATTCATGAGGATGTGGTCAACCTGATCAGGATTCTCTATGATGCCGTCGGTGGTCACAAACACTACAAACACCAGCCCCAGGTAATCAAATATATTTGTTGCGGCCTGAAGCGTTCATTGATCCTCAAAAAGTTTCGCACCGCAGGTCAGCTGCGGGAGCACCTGGAAAGACTAACGTGGTAACAATGCTAACTGAACCCGAACTCTATCTGGGCGTGGACATCGCGGCCGTCGCAAGCTTTCGTTTTGCCAATGGCATCGCCTGCGCCTATACCGGACGCGCTCCCGGCAAGGAATCAGATAATGAAGATGCCCTTGGACTGATCCCGTGTGGTGAGGCAGCAGGGGTTCTGGTCGTTGCGGATGGACTTGGCGGGCAGCCTTCGGGCAAACAGGCATCCTCCACGGCAGTGCGCCAGATCAGCCGCAATGTCAATGCAAATGGCTGCGAACACACGGTATTTCGAGATGCCATTCTGGATGGTATCGAGCAGGCCAACCAGTCGGTTATGGAACAGGGTGCCGGGGCAGGTACCACGATCGCCGTGGTAGAAATAGAGAACCGCAACGTGCGGCCCTACCATGTCGGCGACTCCGAGATTCTGATTACCGGGCAACGTGGGAAGATAAAACACCAGACTATTTCACATTCGCCGGTAGGTTATGCCGTCGAATCCGGACTGCTTGAAGCGGGGGACGCCATCCATGATGAGGAACGTCACCTGGTTTCAAATATTATCGGTACCACCGAAATGCGCGTCGAGATCGGCCCGAGAATCACGCTGGCCCCACTGGATACCCTGCTGATTGCCAGCGACGGTTTGTTTGACAACCTTCACGCCGGTGAGATCAAAGATATTATCCGCAGCGGACCGCTGCCGGCTGCAGCAGAAAATCTGCTGCAAGCCTGTCGCAGCCGCATGACACACTTCTCCGAGGGTCTGCCGCACAAGCCGGATGACCTCGCATTTATTCTTTTCCGGCCCGCCTGATGGTCCGGCACAGTGACCAGACCTGTCAGGGGCCGCCCGCTTAACCCCAACTGGCGAAGGGATACTGAAGATCAGAACGCCTCACCGATCTTTTCCAGTACCTGTGAGAGGCGATGCACTGCTGTCACCTCAAGCCCCTTTGTTGCCACTTTTGGTTGATTCGCTGCCGGGATCATCGCCTTGTGAAAACCATGCTTGACTGCCTCGCTGATGCGCTGCTGTCCATTCGGCACCGGCCGCAGCTCTCCCGACAGGCCGACCTCACCGAATACGATCAGGTCTGCCGGTAATGGCCGGTTTTGATGGCTCGACAGAACGGCCAGCAACACGGCGAGATCTGCTGCCGTTTCACTGACACGCACGCCGCCGACGACATTCACAAACACGTCATGGTCGCCCAGTGCCAGACCGCCATGGCGGTGCAGCACAGCCAGTAGCATGGACAAGCGGTTTTGCTCTAGGCCCAGGGTAATTCTTCTTGGATTACCGAACTGGCTTTGATCGACCAGTGCCTGTACCTCCACCAGCAATGGCCGGGTGCCTTCCCAGGTCACCATGACAACACTGCCCGGTACTGCCTGTTCATGCCGGGAAAGAAAGATGGCCGACGGATTGGTGACTTCCTTCAGGCCAGATTCCGTCATTGCAAACACACCCAGTTCATTGACGGCACCGAAGCGGTTTTTGATGGCGCGCAAGATGCGGTAGCGGTCCCCGGGATCTCCTTCGAAATAGAGCACCGTGTCGACCATGTGCTCGAGCACGCGGGGACCGGCCAACTGCCCTTCCTTGGTGACATGCCCCACCAGGAACATGGCAATACCCGACTGCTTCGCAAAACGTACGAGCTGTGCAGCGCTTTCCCGGACCTGAGCCACGGAGCCGGGCGCGGACTGCAGGACCTCTGTGTAGAGTGTCTGGATTGAGTCGAGCACCATCACCTGTGGGCGCTCCCTGTCCGCCGTGGCGATGATGCGTTCAACAGAGGTCTCGGAAAACAGGCGGATCTCGTCACCCTTGATGCCGAGACGACTGGCGCGCAGCGAGATCTGCTGCAGTGATTCCTCACCGGTCACGTACAGGGAGTCGAGTTTACCTGACAGCATGGACAGTACTTGCAACAACAGGGTCGATTTTCCGATTCCGGGATCCCCTCCGATCAGCACGACCGATCCTGTGACAAGCCCCCCGCCCAGCACCCGATCCAGCTCCTGCATACCCACCGAGGCACGTAGCTGCTGATCCACCTTGACCGCAGAGAGGCGCTGGACCGCCACCGCAGTATCGCCGCTGTATCCGGAAAAGCGTGCACCAGTCTGTTTTGGCATGACGACGACTTCGGAGAGCGTATTCCATCCACCACAGTCTCCGCACTGACCGGCCCATTGGGGGAACTGTGCGCCACAGGCACTGCATGTATAGAGGGTTTTGGTTCTTGCCATAGGTGCTGCGTAGGCTACTAGGCAAATGCTTGCTTGCAAAGCACTATTGCAGTTGATTTACCGCTGCGCATCCCTGCAAAAAAATTCCCGGAGGGCGCCTCCGGGAACGAATGCTACCGAAAGCGGTTACATGGGACCGATCAGTTGTGCATTGACACTCTGGTCCAGCACCCTCTTGAGAACATCCTGCGAACTGAGGTTGTTCCGGTCGTACTGCACCAGCATCAGGTGATACCTCAATGGACAGAATTCAGCGGTGTGTATGCCATCGGTACTCTCAAGTGAATCCACCAGCTCCTTGCGTCTGTGCTCTTCGAGGGATTCGTTAATATGTACAACGATTTCAGTGTTGTGTCCGGGCTGTTGCTGTAGATCGTAAGCCACTTCTCCCATCATCACACCTCCGTTTTTGGTGGTATAGCGAGACCATCATCCCTACAGCGCATCCAGCAGACCTGTCGGCTCCCGGTGAAAAGTGCTCCAGTCAAAAGGACAATAACTTGACTGCACACTGGCAGGTGCCCTTGGAAATATCAATCCGGCTGTTGTAATGGGTATCAGCCCTGCATCAGGTTGCGCTGATTTCCAGCGTAGTTGACAACCACAGCTTGTCAAGTACAGAAACGCAGAGGCAAGGGGCGGTCAACTGATATACTCAAATTGCACGCGCGTACCGACACCACACAGCAGTTCGTAGGAAATGGTCGAGGCTGCCTCGGCGACCTCATCAATCGGCAGACCTTCTCCCCAGAGGATGACTTCATCACCAACCTGTGCGTTGGGTACGGTGTCGAGGTTAATACTGATCATGTCCATGGAGACCCGCCCAACCAGGGTTGCCGGGTGACCATTTACCCGTAACGGGGTGCCATTGCGTGCATGACGTGGATAACCATCACCGTAACCAATCGCTGCCACACCGATACGCATATCAGCCGGACAGCGCCAGTCGGCACCATAACCGATCGCATCCCCCCGCTTGCATGTTTTAATGCTAATCAGTCTGGTGCCGAGTGTCATGACCGGTTGCAGGCCAAGCGACTGTGCCGTGTGTCCACGCAGTGGCGAACCGCCATAGAGCATAATGCCGGGACGCACCCAGTCGGCACGCGCAGCCGGCCAACCCAGTATGCCTGCCGAATTTGCCAGTGCATGTTCCCCGTCCACTGCTGCAACCGCCTGGTTGAATACTTCGATCTGCAGGCGTGTGTCTGGATTGTCGAGATCATCGGCACAGGAGAAATGTGTCATGTAACGCACGGTTTCAATCTGCGGGATTTTCCGCAGATGAGCGACAATTTCGCGGACGTGGTCCGCAGCAAAGCCCAGCCGGTGCATTCCGGAATCGATTTTCAGCCAGACATCCAGCGGATGCAGCAAATGACCCTGCGCCAGCCACTGCAGCTGGCTTTCATGGTGGACCACCACGTCGAGCCGGTAACCGTTGATGAGACTGATCTCATCAGGACCGAAGAGGCCTTCAAGCAGCACGATGCGCCGGTCGAAACCGGCCTCGCGCAGTGCAATCGCCTCGTCCAGGCACGACACACCAAACGCTGCCGCCCCGGGTAATGCCTGTGCAATGCTGACCAGTCCATGGCCATAGGCATTCGCCTTGACGATTGCCATGACCTGGCTGTCGGGCGCTGCTTGCTGTACGAGGGAAAAATTGTGTTGCAGGGCCCGCAGGTTAATCCGCGCCCGGGCGGGGCGACTCATCCAAATTCACCACCGGTGTAGCGGCTGTCTGAAGCATAGTTTTCAAACCGCGTAAACTGGCCTCGGAAAGTAAGCAGGCGTGTACCGATCGGCCCGTTACGCTGTTTGCCGATAATGATCTCGGCCAGACCCTTATGCGGGCTTTCCTCGTTATAGACCTCATCACGGTAGATGAACATGATAACATCGGCATCCTGCTCAATGGCACCCGACTCACGCAGATCTGACATGACCGGACGCCGGTCGGAACGTTGTTCCAGACTACGATTTAGCTGTGAGAGTGCAATCACCGGTACATTTAGCTCCTTGGCCAGTGCCTTCAGATTGCGCGAGATCTCGGAGATCTCCGTGGTACGGTTCTCACGGGTATTACCAATCGTCATTAACTGCAGGTAATCAATGACGATCAGGCTAATATTGTGCTCCCGCTTCAGACGTCTCGCACGCGCACGCATTTCCATCGGCGTCAGTGCCGGTGTGTCATCGATAAAAATCGGCGCCGTGTCCAGCAAGCTCACTGCCGATGTCAGCCGTGGCCAGTCATCATCGTCCAG
Source organism: Gammaproteobacteria bacterium (assembly GCA_022340485.1). Lineage (GTDB taxonomy): Bacteria > Pseudomonadota > Gammaproteobacteria > UBA9214 > UBA9214 > UBA9214. The sequence continues at coordinate 25,885 of JAJDNX010000092.1, forward strand.
CTTGCCGGTGCGAATCTTGTGCTGGTCGATATGTCCCAGTGAGGACATCATGCGCAGCGCCAGTGATTCACCCGGCATTTCCATACTGAAAATGGCCACCGGCACCTGGTGCTTGATCGCTGCGTTCTCGGCAAAGTTCACCGCCAGTGTGGTCTTGCCCATAGAGGGTCGCCCGGCAACAATGATCAGGTCGGACGGCTGCAAGCCGGCCGTCATCTCATCAATGTCCGTAAATCCGGTTGACACGCCGGTCAGCGGGTTGTCCTGTTGCGAGAGCATGTCAATACGGTCTACTGCGGCTGTTAACAGCGTGCGTATGCTCTTGAAACCGCGCTTGCCGCGGTTGCCCTGCTCGGCTATATCGAAAACCAGCTTCTCGGCCTCGTTCAGCAATTCGCTGGTATTGCGCCCCTCCGCCTCATAGGCACTGCCGGCGACACGGTTACCCACGGAAATCAGCTGCCGGACAACCGACTTGTCGCGCACTATGTCGGCATAGGCCTTGATGTTTGCAGCACTGGGGGTGTTTTGCGCCAACAGTCCCAGTGCCGGCAAGCCACCCACTTCATCCAGCAGATTGTTGTGCTCCAGCCACTCCGACAAGGTCACCGCATCGAGCGGCTGGTTCTTTTCTGCCAGCTCGGCAATCGCGCGGAAAATCAGGCGGTGATCACGACGATAGAAATCTTCTTCGGTGACGTGGTCTGCAACCGTGTCCCAGGTACTGTTATCCAGCATGAGCCCGCCGAGAACAGCCTGTTCGGCTTGCAATGAATGTGGCGGGACCTTCAGTGCATCCGTACCGGAATGCACTCGTTCTGCAGAGCGTAGTGTTTCGACCATTGAACCCCTATTGAATTGAAGCACTGATCACTGCGTCCAGTGCAGACAGGATAGATAGCACAAACGCAGCTTAAAGACATCATTGTAAATCGACTGACTTTGTGCCTACCTGTGTCAGTCTCAAAGACAGACAGTCCCCCACCGAACTGTCTGTCTGATGTAGTTAGTTTAATACAAACACTTGCAGTATCCTTCGCCTGCGATTGTTATTTTTCCGCTTCTATCCGAAGTTTTATGGTCACATCCACATCTGTGTGCAGCTGTATCAGCACGTCATGCTCACCAACCATCCGGAAGGCACCTTCCGGCAAACGCACTTCATGACGTTCCACTGGGATTCCACTCTCGGTAAGCGCATGGGCAATATCAGCGGTACCAACCGAACCAAACAGCTTGCCCTCTTCACCCGCAAGCGAGGTAATGGTAATCACCTTGTCAAGCAGTTGATCGCGACGCGCCTGTGCAGCAGCGAGTGCATCGGCAGAGGCCTTTTCCAGTTCAGCACGTCGTGCCTCATACTCGGCGATGTTTTCAGCAGTAGCTGCCGCAGCCTTGCCTTGCGGGATCAGGTAATTACGCCCGTAACCCGGCTTTACATGAACCTTGTCGCCCATGGCTCCAAGATTGGCAATTTTTTCCAGCAGGATGATTTCCATTGTTACAACCTCACTCAGTCTTTGTGTCTCATTGTCCGGATTCACCGCCACTTTTTCCCAGTCGTCGACGGATGTCAATCCAGGTATCCATTAATCCACCGGCAGCCAGCAACAGGGTTGCCTGTGGCAGCACCGCCATTAACACGTAGATTGCCACTAGCCAGCCGGTGCCACGACTGCTTTTCCTTAACAGGCTGTGGATGATGGCCAGGCCCACCAGCAGGTAGGGTACCAGCAATATCATCGCCAACTGGGCACTGAATTCACTGAATGTGCCCTGTGTCAGCCTCGCCATCACCATTACAGCCAGCGTCACCAGCCCGGTTGCGTAGCCAAGCCGTAAAGCGTAAAACTCTTCCCGGAAAGCTCCCGGGTGTACCAGTATCGACTGCCACCAGCGTGCCAGTAGCAGACTCGCGGCAACACCGAGCACCAGCGAGGCCAGCACCACACCCGTCAGTAAGACGGCCACCTGCTGCTGCAATTCGGGTTCAGCCAGGTCTGGAAAGGAAACACCAGCATCTTTCAGTGTAGTTTCAACCAGCTGCAACTGCTGCAACCACCACGGTGCCGGATCGCCATAAGCCACGTAAACGACCAGCAGCAGGCAGACACCAAACAAGGTGGTCGCACGCAATGCCTGTCCAAGGTTCCGCGTATGCTGCAGTACGGCAGCAGCCATCCAGCAGGGCAGCCATAACAACAGCACCATCAGCAGGCCAATCACCGCGTGCACACCCAGCAACTGGTAGAACAGCAATGTCACGGTGGTCGCAATCAGCAGTACCTGCAACCCCGGTATCATGCCGACATGCAGGGTAACCAGTGCCACGACTGCAGCGCCCAGGTAATTCAGCATCCCTCCAAGCCAGGGCAGCAGAAACGACAGGACACCACAGGCTGTGGTAAACAGGACCGCTTGCCAGCGGCCACTGACAATATAGGCAGCCAGTGCTTTCATGGCCGTAAACACCAGGCGCCTTGCTTTATATCTTCAACCAGTACCAGCTAGTGGGCGTCACAGTACGGTAACAGCGAAAGATATCGTGCACGTTTGATCGCGGTGGACAACTGGCGCTGATATCTAGCCTTGGTACCGGTGATCCGGCTGGGCACAATCTTGCCGGTCTCTGAAATATACTGCTTCAGGACCGCAATATCCTTGTAATCAATTTCCTTGGTTCCTTCCGCCGTGAAACGGCAGAATTTACGACGTCGATAGTAACGAGCCATGCTAATTCCTCTTGAATTGAGTTAACCCGGGTTATTCAGCCGGAGCGGCGGCAGTATCTTCGGCAGTATCTTCGTTGTCAGCATCATCGCTCGCCTCAACAGTTTCCTCATCCGCATCGCTTTCACCCCGCGCCTCATCGGAGTCGGTATCTCCCCGTTCGCGCCGTTCATCCGGGCGTTTTGCCAGCAAAGAGGGTTCGGTGATGGCCTCCTTGCGGCTGATCACCATGCTTCTGATAACCGCATCATTGAAGCGAAAGGCACTGTTGAGTTCCTCCAGAGCCCCGGTACTGCACTCGATATTCATCAGCACATAATGTGCCTTGTGCAGCTTTTGAATCGGGTAGGCAAGCTGGCGCCTACCCCAGTCTTCCAGCCGGTGGATCGCTCCGCCATCGCCTTCGATCGTGCCGCGATAACGTTCAATCATGGCAGGTACCTGCTCACTCTGGTCAGGGTGGACCAGAAACACGACTTCATAATGTCTCATTCAAGACCCCTTGTGGATGTACAGCCTGCTGTCTCGGCAACAGGCAAGGAGTTTATAAATCAGCTGTAATTCAGCCTTTTAAAAGAGCGCGCATTCTACGCGAGGGCCAATGGAGATGCAATAAACCCTCCTGCAGAAGCGGATTGCATCCGCGAGGATCTGCCACAGCGTATGCGCAAAGGCAGCCTTCTCCCGCAGGATAATGTTTTTATTTACTATTCTGCAGGCGCTGACGGCGGGCCTCGAACAATAATACCCCGGCCGCCACCGAGACATTCAGGCTTTCCACCTGCCCTGCCATGGGGATTGCTACTAAATGATCACAGTGCTCGCGGGTCAGTCGGCGCAGCCCCTTGCCTTCACTGCCCAGCACCAGTGCGACAGGTCCCTGCAGGCCACTGCCGAACAAGCCATCCTTCGCCTCACCGCTGGCACCAAAGATCCAGATGCCGGCCTCACGCAGCATGCGCAAGGTACGCGCCAGGTTCGTAACCGGGAAAATCGGCACCGACTCCACCGCGCCACAGGCAACCTTGTGCACCACCGGGGTGATGCCCGAGGCACGATCACGTGGCAGGATCACCGCGTGCGCGCCAGCAGCGTCCGCGGTCCGCAAACAGGCACCCAGATTATGCGGATCCTGTACCCCATCGAGGACCAGCAACAGCGCCGGTTCGGTCAGTGCGGCGAGGAATCCGGGCAATGACTTTTCACTGCGCTCGTAGGACACCGCCCTCATCACCGCAATGACACCCTGGTGTCGTGCCCCGGGAACGATCACATCCAGTTCCACACGGTTATGTGGCTGCACCGCTACACCGGCTGCCACGGCATTGTCTCTCAAGTCGTCAAGTTGTGGGTTCCTGGCGCCATTGGCAAACAGCAGCTTTTTTATCGAATCCGGCCGTTGTGCAAGCAATGCCGCCACCGCGTGTATGCCATACACGTACGCGGTGCTAGCGGTCACCCGGCAACTGACCTTGTGTAACCAGGATCTCGATGCGCCGGTTGAGACGGCGGCCGGCTTCGTTGGCATTACTGGCGACCGGGCTGTCTTCACCATAACCGCGGACAGCCAGTTGCTCGGCATTGAATCCCTGGCCAAGCAGCACATCTGCAACTGCCCGGGCCCGGCGTTGCGACAAATCGAGGTTGAAGTCCGGTGCCCCGACGTTGTCCGTATAGCCCGATACCTGCACCTGACGCCCCTGATAGGAACTCATGACCCGGGCCAGTTGCATCGCAACTGCCGGCCGCAGCACAGCACTGCCATAGTCAAACGCAGCATCCGTGGAAACATCCACGCGGGCGATGCCATCGGCAAGCGGTATGACCGCAATACTGCCAGCCGCATCTGTAACGGTCCGCGGCTGGTTGGTTAGCGTGGCGCAACCACCGACCAGCAGGCACAGCAAACACAGCGCAATCCAGCGCCGGGTACCCTGCACCTTACTCACCCCGAAAATCAGGAGAGGAAACCGCAGCTGCGATGACACTACGCCTGGTATGCGCCCTGCCAGCACGATGTGGCTACCCGTAACACACCTGTTCACCGTGACTTTCTCCTGTGCGACCTTCTGTGCTTTCCCTGGTCCTTTTTGCTGCCGGACGCCTTGCGCTTCTGCTTTTCACTCAATTCAAAGTCGATTTTGCGGTCATCCAGATTTACCTGCACCACCTTGACGTTGAGTGGATCGCCGAGACGAAAGATCTGGTTGGTGCGCTCGCCGATAAGCCAGTGCCGGGTGGGATCGAAATGATAATAGTCATTCCCCAGTGCCGTGACATGCACCAGTCCTTCCACATAAATATCCTGCAGCTCGACAAAGATCCCGAACGAGGTAGTTGCGGTAATAATCCCGGAGTATGTCTCGCCAATTTTGTCGAGCATGTATTCACACTTCAGCCAGTCAATGGCATCGCGGGTGGCCTCATCGGCACGCCGCTCCGTGGCCGAGCAATGCTCACCGAAGATCTGCATGTTTTCGACTGTATAGGGAAAGCTCTTCGGCTTCTTTCCCGCCAGTACATGGCGGATCGCGCGGTGCACCAGCAGGTCCGGATAGCGGCGGATGGGTGAAGTGAAATGTGCATAGTGTTCATGCGCCAGGCCAAAGTGACCGATATTCTCCGGGCTGTACTCGGCTCGCGGCATGGAACGCAGCAACACCGTGTTAATCAGGTGTTCATCCGGCCGGCCATGGGCCACCTTCAGCACCGCACTGTAATCACGGGCAGTCGGCTTGCTGCCACCACGCAGACCCAGTCCAAGTTCATTGAGAAACTCCTGCAGGTCGGCAACCTTTTCACCCGTTGGTGCTGCATGCACACGATTCAGGGTCGGCATCTTGTGGCGTTCCAGATAACGAGCCGCAGCAACATTTGCCGCGACCATGCATTCTTCGATGACCTTGTGGGCATCATTGCGCACCAGCGGCACGATGCGTTCTATCTTGCGTCCGGCACCGAAAATAATACGTGTTTCGGTCGTCTCGAAATCGATCGCACCGCGCTTTTCGCGACCCTTGCGCAATACCTTGTAGAGACGGTACAACTCGTCCAGGTGCGGCAGCAGGGTCTGACGATTCTTGCGCGCCTGCGGATCGCGGTCAACCATGATCGCCGCTGCTTCGGTGTAAGTCAGCCGCGCATGCGAGCGCATCAGGGCATTGCTGAATCGCGAGCGGATCATGCGCCCTTCACGATTGAAGATGATTTCACAGGCCATGCACAGGCGATCCACCTCCGGATTCAGTGAACAGAGCCCGTTGGAAAGCACCTCCGGCAACATCGGGATTACACGCTCCGGAAAATAGACGGAATTCCCGCGTTCAAAGGCTTCACTGTCGAGTGCCGTATCCGGATGGACATAGTGCGAAACGTCGGCAATGGCCACCAGCAGTCGCCAGCCGCCCGGTGTAGCCTCGCAAAACACGGCATCATCAAAGTCCCGGGCATCGGCACCATCGATGGTCACCAGCGGCAGTTCACGCAAATCCTCGCGACCACGCTTGGCCTGGGCCGGCACCTGCTCACCCAGACCGTCGATCTCGGCCTCCACTGCCGGCGGCCAGGCCTGCGGGATATCGTGACTGCGAATGGAGATATCGATCTCCATGCCGGGTGCCATGTGATCACCTAGCACCTCGACCACGCGACCAACCGGCGGTGAGCGCTTGCTGGGCTGCTCGATGATTTCCACAGAGACAATCTGTCCATGCGTGGCGCCATTCGACTCGCCGGCCGGCACCGGAATATCCATCGGCAGGCGCTTGTTATCAGGTGTCACGAACTGCACACCCTTCTCGTTATAGAAACGCCCGACCACGGTATGCGTGTTGCGTTTCAGCACTTCGACGACATCCCCTTCACGCCTACCGCGCCGGTCCAGCCCGGTAATGCGTGCCAGCACCCGGTCACCGTGGAACAGGGCACGCATCTGCCGCGCCGACAGGTAAACGTCATCACCCTCGTCATCAGTTACCAGAAAACCGAAGCCGTCCGGGTGACCGACCACCCGGCCCTGTACCAGGTCAAACTGGTCCGCGAGGGCATAGCAACCGCGTCGGTTACGAACTAGTTGACCATCCCGCAGCATGGCATTCAGGCGCCTACGCAGTGCCTCGGCCCCGTTTTCATCGTGGATACCCAGCAGTGTTTCAAGGTCGGCACGATTGACCGGGTGATCTGCCTCGGTAATGACTGCAAGGATCAGCTCGCGGCTGGCAATGGGTTGTTCATAGCGTGCTGCTTCACGGCGGGCATGCGGGTCACGACGCTGCGTTGTTCTGGATTTTCTTTGCTTTTTTTTGTCCATAAAGGTAACCAGCTGTCTATAAGGTGTTGGCATAAGCCGACACGCTGAGCAGCGTGACTTGTGCTATTTGTCTTGAGCGCTCAGGGGAGTGCCAGGTTTCAGGCCTGCGGCATCGGCATTCCAGATGGAACAGGATTCCGGCACCCCACTCCGGCTGCTATGACGATTAGATCAGAACTTCCTGAATGATTAAAGCAATTGGGCGGTTGTTAGTGTGCTGACAACCGGGTTAAATTGACAAGCTTGAAATCAGGCGGTAGAGTTCGCGGCTGCCGGGACAGGTAACGTGTTCCGCCAGCCATGCCGAGGTGGTGAAATTGGTAGACACGCTAGCTTCAGGTGCTAGTCGGGGTAACCCGGTGGAGGTTCAAGTCCTCTCCTCGGCACCACATTCAAAAGGCCGGTCCTAGCAATTCACGCCGGCCATTGTTCTATTCAAACGGGTGCTTGAGAACAATTGTCTCGGCACGGTCCGGCCCGGTGGAAAGAATGGCGATCGGGGTTTCGCACAACTCTTCTATCTTCTTCAGGTAGGCCTTTGCGGCCGCCGGCAACTGCTCAAAGGTTTTTATCCCGAAGGTTGATTCTGACCAGCCCGGCATTTCAATGTAGTCCACTTCACATTGTTCGATCAGGTCGGCCCCGGCCGGCGGGCTGTCAATACGCTTGCCGTTGAGGTGGTAACTGACGGCAATTTTCAGGGTATCGAGCCCATCCAGGACATCGAGTTTGGTGATACACATCCCGGTCACGCTGTTGATATCCAGTGAGCGCCGCAGTGCCACCGTATCCAGCCAGCCACAGCGGCGCTGCCGGCCGGTGGTGGCACCAAACTCATGCCCCTTTTCGCCAAGGTGCGAACCAACCTCGTCAAACAGCTCGGTTGGAAACGGTCCGGCACCGACACGGGTAGTGTACGCCTTGACAATACCCAGCACGTAATCGATATGGCGTGGACCAACACCACTGCCACTGGCAGCACCGCCTGCGGTGGTGGTAGACGAGGTCACGTAGGGATAGGTGCCATGATCGATATCCAGCAAGGCACCCTGTGCGCCTTCAAACATGATGTCCCTGCCCTCGCGGCGCAGTCGGTGCAGCAGGCCGGGGATATCTGCCACCATCGGGGCAATCTTCTCAGCCTGTGCCAGCGCCTCATCCAGCACCTGCTGGTAGTCCACCGGATCTGTCCGGAAATAGTGCTGTAGTGCGTGATTGTGATACTCCATGACTTCACGCAGACGCTCGGTAAAGTGCGCCGGATCCATCAGTTCACCCAGTCGCAAACCACGCCGCGAGACCTTGTCTTCATAGGCTGGCCCGATACCACGCCCGGTAGTACCGATCGCCTTTTTACCGCGTGCAAGTTCACGTGCATGGTCGAGGGCAATATGATAGGGAAGGATGAGTGGGCAGGACTCGCTGATCTTCAAACGTTCGCGCGCTGGGACACCGGCCTGATCCAGCATCTCGAGTTCCTCAAGCAACGCAGAGGGTGACAGCACCACGCCGTTGCCAATCAGGCACAGCACATTGGCACGTAATATGCCGGATGGAATCAGGTGCAGTACCGTTTTCTGTCCATCAATCACCAGCGTATGGCCGGCATTATGACCGCCCTGGAACCGCACTACGGCGGAGGCTCTGTCTGTCAGCAGGTCAACGACCTTGCCTTTGCCTTCGTCACCCCACTGGGTACCGATGACAACTACGTTTTTACCCATTTGCATACTCTCTTGTTTGTAAATTGTAAGCAGATACCCATGTCTTGTTGTCTGTTGTCATTGCGTCGGGACAGGCACAGCTGTGTGCGCTTTCAAGGTTCACACCGGTTTCACAACCCACTGACCCTGCTGATTGACCAGCAACCGGTCACAACCCATCTCGACGGCGGCGCCTGCCTGACCGGGCAAGGCACGCACCACTCGCTCGCCTGACTGTCGCAGTGCGGTGACTGCAGACGTCAAATCCTCATCCTCACCGGCGGGTGCGAATATCGCCCCCCTGTTGTGCACAAAGGAACGCTTACTCAACTGCATCAACTCACGCAGGTCGGTGCTGAAACCGGTTGCCGGCCGTGAACGACCAAACACCTTGCCGATGGCGTCATAGCGTCCACCCCGTGCAATCTCCTGGCCGCAGCCAGGAACAAACACGGCGAACACCATGCCGGTCTGATAGCGGTAACCACGCAATTCCGCAAGGTCAAAATACAGTGTTTCCTTGCCTGCTCGCTGTTCGATCAGTGCGGCAATGGCACCCAGGTTATCCAGCGCTGCCAGTACCGGCTCACTGGCACCGGCCAGTTGCTCTCGTGCCCGCTGCAGCACACTGCGATCACCATTAAGATCAGCCAGTGCGGCAAGTCGCTGACGCTGTCCGGCATCCCCGACAAACAGCTTGAGCATTTCTTCGATTTCGGGCACGGCCTTGCGTTGCAGCGCCTCGAAGAGTTCATTCTCCTGCTGCGCAGAAAGACCTGCATCCCTGGCGAGCCCCCTGAAGATCCCCACATGGCCAAGGTCGATATGAATATCGGGGATCAACAGTAACTGCAGCGATTCGAGCAGCAACGTGATGATTTCGACATCACTTTCGACACCTGCATGGCCGAACAGCTCGGCCCCAACCTGTAACGGGCTGCGAGACCCGCCAAATCCGTCATTACGCGTATGCAATACCGTACCCAGGTAGCATAACCTGGTCGGCTCACTGCGTTGCAGGGGGTGTGCATCAATGCGCGCTGCCTGTGGCGTCATGTCGGCACGCAGCCCCATCATGCGCCCGGTTAGTTGATCAGTCACCTTGAAGGTCTGCAAGTCCAGGTCATTGCCGGTCCCGGTCAGTAACGATTCCAGGTACTCAATCAAAGGCGGAATGATGAGGTCATAACCCCAGCAGGAAAACAGGTCCAGTAACTCCCGCCGCGCACACTCCAGCCGCCACGCCTCCGGGGGCAATAGCTGATCAATGCCTTCCGGCAGCAACCACTGGTCTTTGGTGCTCATGTCAAAACCATTCTTTTTCGTACAGAGGCAATTGCAATCACCTTACTATTGTCAGCAGTATCACGCCGAGAATCATGCTGATAAGACCGACCATGCGCAGCGTTCTGTCATCCAGTTGTGAGACGGTCTCGAGCATCTGCCGAAGCGACCGCGGATTCAGGAACGGTACCATGCCTTCGATTATCAGCAGCAATGCAATGGCAGCCAGCAGATCAGTCCAGATAACGTTCATCACTCATAAAAAACCCGGGCATCAGCCCGGGGAGTAAAGCTGTTCAGCATCGTTGTGACCCGCATGCAGTCACTTGACTGAATAATCACTGAAATACTTGAAGAACTCGCTATCGGGTTCCAGTACCAGCACATCCTGTTGGTTGGCAAACGCCTCGCGATAGGCATTCATACTGCGATAGAATTCGTAGAACTGCTGGTTTTTTTCATAAGCAGTGGCATAGATATCAGTCGCACGTGCATCACCTTCACCACGCAGGATTTCCGCATCGCGACCGGCCTCTGCAAGGATGACCGTACGCTCCCTGTCGGCAATCGCCTGAATACCCTTGGCAGCCTCCTGGCCCTGGGCGCGGTGTTCCTTGGCAATGCGTTCGCGTTCGGCACGCATACGCTGGTAGACAGAGTTACTGACCTCCGCAGGCAACTCAATCCTCTTGATGCGCACATCCACGATTTCGATGCCAAACTGCGCCACCTCGTTATTGGCCATCAGTGTCAGGTTGCTCATCATTTCGGAACGCTGATCCGACACCACCTGCTTGATGGTGCGCTGATCAAACTCAAGCTGCAGCCCGTTGTTTACGATTTGTAACAGGCGCAGGCCTGCCTGGCGCTCGTCCCCCATGAACGAGGTGTAATACTTGGCCGTGTTCTTGATCCGCCACTTGACAAAAAAGTCGACCTCGACATTCTTTTTCTCGCCAGTCAGGAATCGCTCCGGTCGGGTGTCCAGCGTCATCACACGCTTGTCGAATTTGACGACATTATTGATCGGCCAGGGTGCCTTGAAGTGCAGACCCGGTGCGTAATCGGCCTGTACGATCTCTCCCAGCCGAAACTTGATGGCCACCTGCCGTTCATCAACAATAAACAGTGAACTCATGGCAACCAGCAAGGCCGCCGCAACCAGTAAAATTGTGATATTTTTCAACATTAACGGCTACCTCCATCGCGGGAGGAAGTACGTCCAACCGGTGTGTTGGCGGAGGGGGATGGTGTAATCGTGATCTGTTCCTCCTCGAGGTTCGCCTCGTCAGGCAGGACTCTCTTTCCCATCAATTTGTCCAGCGGGATATACATCAGGTTGTTACCGTTCGTTACCTGTATGAGTACCTTGCTGTTATTGGCAAGCACATACTCCATGGTCTCGAGATACATGCGTTTGCGGGTCACTTCGGGTGCCTTTTCATACTCGACCAGTGTTTGTGAAAAACGACTCGCCTCACCCTCTGCGTTGGCAATCACCTTGTCACGATAGGCCATGGCTGCCTCGCGCATGCGCGTGGCATCACCGCGTGCCTTCGGCAGGATATCAAGTGCATAGGCTTCAGCCTGGTTCCGGTAGCGTTGCTCGTCCTCCCGTGCCTTGATGGCGTCTTCGAATGCGCCCTGCACTTCCTCCGGTGGCTGCGGGTCCTGGAGGTTGACACTGGTGATCATCAGGCCGGCCTTGTACTTGTCGAGAATGGACTGTGTCAAATCCTTGGTCTGCTGGACGATAGCACCACGCCCGCCACTCAGGAAATCATCCATCTTGATTCCACCGATAACTTCTCGCAGTGCACTTTCCGCGGCCTCCTGCAGGGTGTAATCCGGGTCGCGCACCTGGAACAGATAGTTCTCTGCATTCCGCACCTGGTACTGCACAGCAACCTCGACCTGGACGATATTTTCATCCCTGGTCAGCATCTTGGCACGGTGACTGATGGTACGCAGGTTGTCGACATCCACCTTGTCAACGGTGTCGATACCACGCATGATCCAGTGCGGTCCTGGCCCGGTTATGGTGTGGAACTTACCGAAGCGCAATACCACACCGCGTTCGGCCGGCTCGATGATATAAATTCCGAATAATACCCAGGCCAGCACAGCAACAATGGCCAACATACCAAAGTTTAGTGGCATGCCAGTGCCTTTACCCCCGCTGCCGCCACCTTTGCCGCCAAAGAATTTATTCATCCTGTCACGCATCTTGCGTGCCAGTTCATCGAGGTCAGGGGGGCCATCATTGCCACCGCCTCCCCACGGATCCTTGTTACCGCCGCCCGGTTCATTCCAAGCCATACATTACTCCATTTTTAGACCAAAACCAGGCGCATGCCGGCAGCAGCATGAACCAGTGTAATGGGTTAGTTTAAGAAGCTTGCGCAGTGCCCGCAACAATATCGACGGAATCTGCCCTGTGAAAATCGCAGCCTCCACCGGCATCGCGGATAATCTTGTCTATGTTTCGTTGCGCCATACAGATTTCAAGCCACCAGCTACCCTGCTCATCAACGTGTTCCGACATCACCTGTCCGACCTCATAAAGCGAGGAACGGGTGCGTCCGGCATCCACCGGCAAGTGCAGCCAGCCATGCACCTGAGTACCGTGAAAATGCGATGTAAGGGCTTCTGCCAGCAGATCGAGGCCTGCACCTGTGACTGCAGATACCCACACCCGGTCTACCCGGCCGTCATCCAGATACTCAATACGGGGTTCGCTACCGGAAAGATCGATCTTGTTAAAAACCCTTATCTGGGGCACGTCAGCGGCACCAATCTCCTGCAACACCACGTTCACCTGGTCGATGTGTGCATGCCTTTCCGGGTCATTCGCATCCACTACGTGTAACAGCAGGTCAGCCGTACGGGTCTCTTCCAGGGTGGCTCGAAAAGCGGCCACCAGGTCGTGTGGCAGATGCCTGATAAAGCCCACCGTATCCGCGAGCACCAGTGGTCCCACACCCGTCACGTCCACACGGCGCAAGGTCGGGTCGAGCGTGGCAAACAGCTGGTCGGCCACGAACGCATCCGCGCCGGTCAGGGTATTAAACAGGGTGGACTTGCCGGCATTGGTATAACCCACCAGGGATACCGAAGGCACATCGGCACGGTGTCGTGCCCGGCGCCCCTGGTGACGCTGTCGTTCCACCTTGTCAAGACGCTGGTTGATCATCTTGATACGCGCATTGATCATTCGTCGATCGGATTCCAGCTGGGTTTCACCCGGTCCACGCAACCCGATACCGCCCTTCTGCCGTTCAAGGTGGGTCCAGCCCCGCACCAGGCGTGTGGACAAGTGCCGCAACTGTGCCAACTCGACCTGTAGCTTGCCTTCAAAGGTTCGTGCACGTTGCGCAAATATGTCGAGTATCAACCCGGTACGCGCAACCACACGGCATGAGAGCAACCGCTCCAGGTTGCGTTCCTGGGTCGCGCTCAGCGGGTGATTGAAGATGACCAGATCTGCCTGGTGATTCTGTACCGCGGCCAGTATTTCATCCGCCTTGCCCTGACCAACGAATAACCGCGAGTCCGGCGCAGCACGCGTGCCAGTCACCGTGGCAACGGCTGTTGCCCCGGCGGATGCGACTAGTTCGGTGAACTCCTGCAGATCCTCCTGACCGGCGCCATCGGGACAATTAACATGGACCAGAACGGCCCGCTCACCACTATCGGGGCGTTCGAACAAACAGGCACCCCGTACTTTGTTTATTGAATTCAGGCATTCCCTGCCTGATGTTCATCGGTTGTGTCATCCGACCCCGGCAGGCGGACATTACGCGCCGGCACCACGGTCGAAATAGCATGTTTGTAGACCATCTGACTAACTGCATTCTTTAAAAGTACAACAAATTGATCAAATGACTCAATCTGGCCCTGCAATTTGATGCCGTTGACCAGATAAATCGAAACCGGGACTCGCTCTTTGCGCAAGGCATTCAGAAATGGGTCCTGCAAAGATTGTCCTCTATTCATGTCGATACTCCTTTTTCTTGTTCCGTATACAGCAATATTGTGATTATTGCATTCCTTTTCAACACAGACCTTATCTATCCTGCGCGAATGATACTAAATTTTCAGAACAATCACATACTTAATTTATTATCCCGGCCATCGTTTCCAAGCCAGTCGTCGATTACCCGGCAAACCCCTTCCAGAACATGACGGTCCTCGGCGACAAAGCTTTGCAGGCCGGTTTCACCCCGCAGCCAGGTCAGTTGACGCTTGGCATACTGGCGGGTCGCGACGATCGCCTGCTCGATCATTGCCTCATACGGCAGCTTGCCGGAGAGATAGCGCCATACCTGACGATAACCGACCGCACGCATGGCAGGAAGTTCAGCGCTCAAATCACCACGCTCGAACAGTTTTCTGACTTCCTCGAGCAGCCCCTCTGCCAGCATCTGCCGGAATCGTGCCGCTATCCGGTCATGCAGCAGTAACCGGTTTGCGGGTATCAACGCCAGTTTCAGCACCCGGTAAGGCAATTCCGTTACCGCCTGTTGCGCATGCAAGGTACTCATGGGCTGTCCGCTGAGTTCGTAAACTTCCAGTGCCCGCTGGATGCGTTGTGGATCCGTCGCATGAATCCTCGCCGCCGATTTTGGATCAACCGCTGCGAGGCGCGCATGTAGGGTACCCCAACCGTCGCGCTCCGCTGCAGCTTCCAGGCGTGCGCGAATATCCGGATCCGCAGCCGGCATGGCAGACAGGCCAAACTGCAATGCCCGAAAATACAGGAACGTCCCTCCTACCAGTAAGGGTATGCAGCCCCGGGTTGTGATCTCTGCCATTGCCTGCAGTGCATCTTCGCGAAATTCCGCGGCCGAGTACGGTACCGAGGGATCACGGATATCGATCAGGTGGTGCGGTGCAACCGTTAGCAACTCTGCATCCGGCTTTGCCGTACCAATCGACATATCCCGGTACACCAGCGCGGAATCGACACTGATAATCTCCATTGGATAGCGCTTCACCAGCTCAACCGCCAGCGCCGTCTTGCCGGACGCAGTTGGTCCCATGAGGAAGATCGCCGCTGGATGAGTGGTGGTCCTGTTTACTTGCATGCGGAACCGCTGCCCCCCTTCGGGAGAGGACCGGGGAAAGGGGCTTTCATAGCATAGCTGCCTGATCAAATCGCCTCTTCCTGGTCATCTTCCGCAGGGTGAAGGAATACGCTTGGTTTATTCGACGACGGAAGTTATCTGCCACGCTGGAACAGCTTATCCAGCTCCGCCAGGCTGATCTGCACCCAGGTGGGACGGCCGTGATTGCATTGCCCGCTGCGTTCGGTGACTTCCATCTCGCGTAACAAGGCATTCATCTCCTCCATGCCGAGACGGCGATTGGCACGCACCGAGCCGTGACAGGCCATGGTTGACAGCAGTTCGTTGACAGAATCCTGGATTCGATGACTGCGCCCATGCTCCAGCAGGTCGGACAACACATCACGCACCAGCGTCGCAACATCCGCCTCGCGCAACAGGGCCGGTACCTGACGAACCATGACCCGCTCGGGGCCAAGACGGTCAATCTCGAAACCCAGGGTGGCAAACCAGTCCTGTCGCCGCTCGCAGATGTCGGCTTCCCGCTGACTGACATCCAGACTGACTGGCACCAGCAACGGTTGCATGCGAATGCCCTCGCCCTGCTCCGCACTTTTCAGACCTTCGTAGGTGATCCGCTCATGTGCGGCATGCATGTCCACCAGCACCAGTCCGCCACGATTCTGGGCGAGAATATACACCCCGTGTAACTGTGCCAGCGCGAAGCCCAGTGGAAACTCGTCCGGCATGGGCGCTGCAACCGCGGCCGCTGCGGATTCAAACGGAAGTACAGCTGCTTGCGGATGCAAGGCTGCATAGCGCGATACCTGCTCCTGTACACCCAGTGACATCCTCCCTTGTAATGGTACCTCACCCTTTGCCGTCGTGAGGCGCAATGCATCCAGCGACCTTGCAGGTTGTGGTAGCGGTTGATCACTGGCAGGGCGCAGTTGTGCAAGTGCTTCATGCAGGGTCCTGAACAGGTAATCATGCACCAGGCGGCTGTCACGAAAGCGAACCTCATGCTTGGTTGGGTGTGCATTCACATCCACCGAGGCCGGATCAATCTCCAGGAACAACACATAGGCAGGGTGCCGCCCGTGAAACAACACGTCCTGGTATGCCTGGCGAATGGCATGCGAGACCAGCTTGTCACGCACCATGCGATTATTCACATAAAAGAACTGCAAGTCGGCCTGGCTGCGGGAAAACGTCGGCTGCGCCACCCAACCATGCAGGGACAGGCCGGCGGCCGCGTGTTGGATGTAAATGGCCTGTTCAACAAAGGCCTTGCCACATAACTCGGCAACACGTCGCTGTTGCTGCTCGTGGGTATGGGCACCCGGCAGGTGAAAAACAGTCCGCTGGTTATGCTGCAGCCTGAAGGCAACGGGAAAACAACTCAGAGCAATGCGCCGTACCACATCTTCAATATGCCTGAACTCAGTCGTCTCGGTGCGCAGGAACTTGCGGCGCGCCGGAGTATTGAAAAACAGGTCCCTAACATCAACCGTGGTGCCGGGTGTATGCGCAACCGGGGCAGTCTCCAGTGACTGATCGGAGCCATCGCCGCGCACTGTCCAGCCGCTGTCTGCCGATGCGGTCCGCGAGCTGAGCTGCAGGCGTGACACCGACGCGATGCTTGGCAGGGCCTCACCGCGGAATCCCAAGCTGCTGATCTGCTCAAGGTCCTGCAAGGAAGCGATCTTGCTGGTCGCGTGACGTGACAGTGCCAGCGACAGCTCGGCCTGCTGTATACCGGTGCCATCGTCACGCACCCGAATGCGTTGTTTTCCGCCCTGCTCGATATCCACCTCGACGCCCTGTGCGCCGGCATCGATGCTGTTCTCCAGCAGTTCCTTGACCACGGATGCAGGTCGTTCAATGACCTCACCGGCCGCAATCTGGTTGACGAGTTGTGAAGGGAGAACCTGGATAGGCATGAATCAATTCGAGCGCTGGCGACAGGCGTTGATGATACTGCCAGTAGGCGTCATAGAGAAGTACGCGGGTGATTTATGCGTGGATGAGGAGTTGCAATGCCCCTCACAGTGACGCGGAAGCCCCTGACCCAGTTAGCAATATGCAGTTAGCTACCACGCATTGGCGGGATACGCAAGGTATCACCGACACGCAGCTGATCGGATTTCAGGCTGTTAAAACCACGCAGGCTGTTCAGATTCACCTGGTAGGCTGCGGCGATCTCGCTCAGGGTATCCCCGGACTTGACCGTATGCTTACGGGCCACTCTCAGCGTACCGGGCGGCGGGTGATTGTCAAAATAGTCACGAATGCCGCTGAGCATGGCCTGCGCGAGCTTTGCCTGGTGCTTGCTGTTGCGCAGGTTGTCTTCTTCCGCCGGATTGGAAATAAAGGCAGTCTCCACCAGAATCGAGGGGATATCCGGCGATTTAAGTACCACAAAACCGGCCCTCTGCACACTGGACTTGTGAGTTTTACCCAAGCGCTTCAGCTCAGTGAGCATGTTCGAGGCGACCTCATGACTGGCGGCAATGGATGCCGACTGCGACAGATCCAGCAACACTCCGGCCAGTACGTCATCCTTGTCATCGAGACTGACGCCACCGGCCAGGTCGGCGGCATTTTCCTTGGCCGCGATCCAGCGCGCCATTTCGGAGGATGCGCCGTTACGAGACAGCACGAACACAGACGAGCCGCGCGCACGCTGGTCACGAAAGGCATCGGCATGGATCGAAAGGAACAGGTCGGCATTGTGTTTACGAGCCTTGTCAATACGCTGACGCAATCCCACATAGTAGTCGCCTTCACGTATCAACACCGGTCGCATACCCGGTTCCTTCTCAATGAGTGCAGCCAGCTTGCGTGCGATCTCCAGCACCACCGTCTTTTCACGGGTACCGCGCCGCCCGATGGCACCCGGATCCTCACCACCGTGCCCGGCATCAATGGCAATGACCAGTTCACGCAAGCTCGCGGTACTCACAGTGACGCTGGCTGCGGCAGCAGCAGTTGTTGTCTTTACCGGTGCGGGATTGTCCGGCTTGCTGGCAGGTGTCGAAACGGTTGAGGAATCGGCCAGGTTTCCTCCCTGGTCTAATTCATAGAGATCGATGACCAGCCGGTGACCATACTGTTTATTGGGTTTCAGGCTAAATGCCTTTGGCTTCGCACCTTGCGTCAGGTCGAGCACGATACGCAGGGTGTCCTTGTCCTTATGCGCCGTGCGAACCCCTTTAACCAAACCACCGGAGGTTTGCGCTGCCTTCATGGATGTTGCAACACGTGCGGACGCGACATCGATGACAAGTCGATCGGGATTCTGCAAGGAAAAGATCTTATGGGTCACGGAACTGCTGGTATCAAACACCACGCGGGTATGATCGGGGGCCGCCCATAGGCGAACCCCTTTTAAATCAACAACCTCAGCACACACTGCCGCCTGCCCGGCGAGCCAGATACATAGCCCTGCGAGCAACCGGAGCACCTGGGGTCGTGTTTGTGATACCCTATACATTGCGTGGGATTCTAGCCATAATTTACAGATAAATGCAAGAAATACTGTTTAAACTCTTTGGGATGGCGTCAAAAGATGAACACCAATCGAGATAACCGTCCTACCGGGTGATATCAGGCGTTCTCGAGCGTACCGTACCCAGCAGCAGCTTTCCTGCCTCGGTAGCTGGCACCAACCGTGCCAAGCGGGCGTTGCCAGAATATTCCATATAAACAGTGAGATCTGCCGGCGGCAGCACGCCGCTACCCCGCTCCGGCCATTCCACAATCAGTAGCGCCGGCTCCCCCAGCATGTCACGCAGACCCAGCCATTCGAGCTCCTCCGGGTCGGCAAGGCGGTACAGATCCAGATGAAACACCGGGCAAGGTTCGCAAGCATAGGGCTCAACGAGGGTATAGGTCGGGCTCCTTACCCTGCCGGTATATCCCAGTGCATGGATCAAGCCGCGCACCAGGGTTGTCTTACCCGCGCCCAGGTCACCCCTTAGATAAATCACTGCCGGTCTGACGGATTCAGCCAGTCGTGCACCCAGCTGTTCCGTAGCATCGGCGTCCGGCAATTCACACCTCATTCGTGCCCCTCGGTGCATCGAGCACCGTGCGCAAGGCAGCAACTACATCACGCGCCATCAATCCACGTTCACCCTGCCTGGCGGCGAGATCACCGGCACAGGCATGCACACACACCCCTGCGACCGCCGCGGCGTCGACCTCCATCCCCTGCGCAATCAGCGCTGCAATCACCCCGGCCAGTACATCCCCGGTACCGGCGCTTGCCATACCGGGATTACCGGCCGCACACACCAGTGGCACGTCGTCACCGGCCGGCTGAATCAGGGTACCGGACCCCTTCAGCACCGTCGTGCCACCATATTGATTGGTGATCGCACGGGCGGCAGCGAAGCGGTCACTCTGAATACGAGCGACCGTCTGATCCAGCAGGCGTGCGGCCTCTCCCGGGTGAGGTGTCAGCACCTGCCGCACACAGGGTGCAGCCTCGCCTGCCAGGCAATTCAGCGCATCGGCGTCGATGACCCTTGGCTGGGAGGCCTCCAGCACCACTGCCAGCAGTGACTGTGCCCAGGCAGAACGGCCAAGGCCGGGACCAATCAATAACACCGTGGCGGAATCTAGCAGTGCCCGAAGCTGCCGGGACGAGTCCACACCGTGACACATGAGTTCCGGACAGGCAGCAGCCATCAGCGCGGCATGTTCAGGGCGGGTGGCGATGCTCACCCGACCCGCACCACTGCGCAGTGCAGCCTCGCCGGCAAGTCGTGCAGCACCCAACATGCCGTGGTCACCACCAATGACCAGCACATGACCATAATGACCCTTATGCGAATTGCGCCTGCGTGCCGTCGCCAGCGAACCAAGCGCCGGCTGCCGCAGCAACCTCGCAGCCACCGGCACCTGCCCGAGGATGTCCGCGGGAACACCCAAATCCGTAAAGTGGATGTCGCCACAATAATCAGCGGCAGCACCGGTATACATTCCGGTCTTGCGCCCTATGAAGGTCACTGTCTGCTGCGCATGCACGGCCACGCCTGCCACTGCGCCGGAATCCGCCTGCAAGCCACTCGGGATATCCACTGCCAGCACCGGCGTGGCGGTTGCATTCATGGCAGCAATCGCGCTACGCCATAAACCCTCGAGCGGCCTGTCTACACCGGTTCCCAGCAGGGCATCCACAATGATTTCAGCCTCAATCGGGCTTTTCGCGGTAAATGGCTGTACCACGCCACCCGCCGAAAGAAATGCATCACGGGCCTGCTGTGCATCGGGATGCATCCTTGCCGGATCGCCCAGCTGGTATAGCTGCACCCTGCAGTTCGCCTGCAGCGCCAGACACGCGATAATAAAACCGTCGCCACCGTTGTTACCGGCACCGCAGAATACGGCCACACTGCGAGCTGCGGGCCACCGCGACTGCATCACCTCCCAGCAGGCTTCTGCAGCGCGT
>JAJDNX010000125.1 GCA_022340485.1 Gammaproteobacteria bacterium
TCCAGTCAGAATCTGTCTCTTTTGAGAGTTCAGACAATGACCGGCCGGCATGATTGAACTCGACATCAGACGTACCATCATCCTGGCGATCCTGGTGCTGTTTGCCGGCAAGCTGCTTACCAGGCGAATCGCTTTTCTGCAGGAAAACAATATTCCTGAGCCGGTCACCGGCGGTGTGCTGGCTGCCCTGCTGCTGACTGCGGTCTACCTGGCCTTCGACCTGACATTCCAGTTTGCACTGGATGTCAGGGATGGACTGCTGTTGACCTTTTTTACCATCATCGGCCTGTCCACACGTATCGAGCGGTTGCTGGAAGGCGGCAAGAGGCTGGCGCTGTTACTGCTACTGGTCTTAGCCTTCTTGATTGTACAAAATCTCACCGGTGTGCTGATCGCCATTGCCACCGGGTTTAAGCCGCTGGCAGGATTGATCGGTGGTTCCATGTCTTTTAGCGGTGGCCACGGTACCACGATCGCCTGGGCACCGGTATTCACGGAAAATTATGGATTTGTCAGGGCCATGGAGGCGGGCGTTGCCTTCGCCACGTTTGGCCTGGTGATCGGCGGTCTCATGGGTGGTCCCGTAGCGCGCTACCTGATTACACGATTCAGTCTGCACCCGGTCAGCGAGGAACCGGTTGCTGTGGGCTTCCGGTTCGATCAACCCGAGCAGCAAATTGGCGTGGATCAGATGCTAATGGTCATACTGGCCATTGCTGTCGCGATTGGTCTCGGACTGTACCTCGACCAGTTACTCGTTTACTTGGGTATCAGGTTGCCGCTGTTTGTGTCCTGCCTGTTCTCCGGCATTGTGCTGACCAATACCCTGCCGCACGTCTTCAGCAAGCTACCCTGTCCCTCGGGTACCCCTGCGATGGCGCTGGCATCGGATCTAAGCCTTGGATTGTTCCTGGCGATCTCTCTGATGAGTCTGCGCCTGTGGGAGATAACGGTACTGGCGATACCCATCCTGCTGTTGATTGGGGTGCAGGTCATACTGGTTGTACTGTACGCGGTCTTTATCGTCTATCGCGTGATGGGTAGGGATTATGACAGCGCGGTCATTTCCTCGGGTTTCGTCGGACTGTCGCTTGGGGCGGTGCCGACCGCGATGGCAAACATGTCAGCCGTGACCAGGCACTTTGGAGCGGCAAAGACCGCCTTCATCATCATCCCACTGGTGGGTGCCTTTTTTATCGATATTGCCAATTCAATCGTGATTCATGCATTTATGCAATGGCTGGAGTGACTGTCCTGGTGTTTGTGGTGGCCTGGGTAACAAAAATGTGCCTAGCAAACCTGACAGCAGCAAGCACCGTACCCTGTGTTCGTTAACAACCCCGGAGGAAATACCATGACCACAAGCAATGAAAAAACAATGACAAACGTAGCGGGTGAAATCAGGAAAAATCGTGGCTGGCTCATGTTCATAGGCATCCTTATGGTCATACTCGGCACGGCCGGTCTGTTCATGGAAGTCACCCTGACGGTGGTCAGTGTCTTGTATTTCGGTGTCCTCGTGCTTTTCGGTGGTGTTGTCATGCTGATTGATGCCTTCAAGGCCGGCGAGTGGAAGACCAAGGTCTGGCATGTCCTCATCGCGCTGGTCTATATCGCGGGCGCCGTGGTGATGATCAGGGACCCGGCGGCCAGCGCTGTGTGGATTACCCTGTTTCTGGCGGCATTCTTTGTGGTTACGGGCGTATTTCGCCTGATGATCGGATTCCAGTCGCGCGATACTGTCAGCAACTGGGGCTGGATTGTGTTTGCCGGCCTGATCTCGATCGTGCTGGGTCTTGTCATCTTCGCCGGGTGGCCGGTGTCCGGACTCTGGGTGATCGGCATGTTTATTGCCATCGAACTGGTCCTGCAGGGCTTCGCGATGATCTCGATAGCCAGGGCCATACGCAGCGACTGAAGCGGCTGGATCAGTCTGCCGGAGCGTTTTTCAGCGTTACGGCGGTCCAGCGGGTCCTCTGTAAACGGCGTACCCCTCCGGATTGCCAATACGATTCGTTCCTGCTGATTATGATTTATACTTGGCGTACATGCAGTCATGCACTCAATGATCAGGTTGTCACAATCAAGGATCCGAATGCAACTCGCTGATTTAAAACGTCCCCGTTTTTTTATTCCAATCGGCCTGCTGCTGGTTCTCGCGACGCTGTCCGCCGTGGTCTTCAACCCCGGCTTCCAGAAAAAGATGTTGCTCAAGCATGTCGGGCCCTTGGTTGACTCGCTGCAGCTTGAATACGTGCACCTCACGCCCTGGTCCCTGCAGCTCAACAAGCTTGCAGTGGACTATGCCGGAGGGCATTTCTCCCTGGAACAGGGGACGCTTCGCTACTGTCTTTCTTCCCTGCTGCTGTTGAATGCCAACATCAAGACACTGGCACTGCAGGATGTCAGCATCGATGTAAGCGAATTCAATCCACCGGCAACAGAAACAGCGGAAAGCAGCGGTATATTTCCCGGGGTGCTGGCATCGCTGCAACACGGCCTCGGTTACAGCCTGCAGCAAGTGGATATCAATGCCGAGGTGCGCTTACCCGGGCAGAAGTCGCTGACTGCGGTCGTCAGCGGTGGCGGCATCCGGCCCAAAACAACGGGGACTATCAACACGAAAGTTAACTACTACACCGGCAAGGAAGGTGAACGGATCGCGGTGGACAGCGATCTTGTTTTCAACCAGCTTAGCCGTGGCCGCTTCAATGCCATAGAAACCCTACTGGCGATCGAGGCAACCCTGGCAAACCTGCCCGAGCCAGAAAGCGCCAGCGTGAAACTGCGAGTGACGCCTGCACCCTTGACGGAGGCAGAACAAGCCTCACTACAGGCCAGTGAGGAAGAGCGGCCTGTTATGCCCGAGGCGCTGCAGCTGGCAGTCAATCAGAATGATGCTGAAGGGATGCAGCGATCTTCCCTGACGCTTGATGGCCACTATGACGGAAACCGTGGTGTATTTCAGGGCAGCTACCGGGCAACGACGAACGAGCGTCTGGTACAGCGCTATGTCAAGGATAAGACAATCGCTCCTTACAAAGAGGAAGTCAGCGGCGACTTGCATTTCAATATCGCTGACACGACCGGTGACATCACGCTGATCAGTGAATTGCTGATGAAGCAGATCCGTGAAACCCATGCGAGTGAAAAGCTGCCCGAGACATTGCGGCTGGAAAATAATTTCCGCCTGTCACTGCTGCCAGGCAAGCGGCTGCGTGTCGAAACAATCTACTCGGGGCTGACCGACGCAGCATCCATCCGTCCACTTGCTTCCAGTCTGCCGGAAGATCTGGATATACCGCTGGACGATGTCGCTGCCTTCATGCGCCAGGAGAACACCTTGCTGGCATTCGAGTTGCCAGAGGTACCCATGGTGTGGTTTGACATGTTTGTGCCTGAGCATGAACTGGTAGCCGGCACCTTGACCGGGGCGTTTGAGATCACTACCGACACGGCAGGCTACATCCATGTGAAACCCGTCAAGCCATTGACTGTGACCGGTTTGACTCTCCAGCAGGAAGACAAGCCGGTGCTTGAGAATTTCAACCTGAAGGTATTGCCGCGGGTCACCTATCGTGGAGAGGCAGTGGATATATCGCTGCAAGATCTGGTGGTGGACGCTGGCGAGGGTACGGTGGCCACGGCGGATTTTACGTCCACGCTGCCGCTGGGAGAGCAAGCGGGCGCGATCAATGCCCAGGCCAGCGCCGATCTGAATCTGCACCGGCTGGTGGATCTTCTGGCTATCGAGCAGTCGGGCAGGCAGTCCCTGCCGAAAAATGTTTCGCTGGACTTCCAGACAGCGATTCAGCAAAAGCCAGATAGCGTTCTGGTGAATGCACTGGATGCAAACCTGCTGCTGGACAAGAAGACCCGCCTGTTGCACCTGGATTTGCTGCGACCGCTGCTAATACAGCATACCGCGGCAGGAAGCCGTATTGGTAATGGAGAAGGACCACTGGCAACGCTCAATATCAGTGACATCCAGCTTGGCTGGTTCTCTGCGTTCCTGCCGGATACCACCCTCAAGGGCAAGCTGCAGCGTGCTGATTTTACCCTGGCAGCCGAAGGACAGGGGGTTGCCACATTGGTTTCAGGCAAGCCGGTGAGGCTGGACAACGTCACCATCACCGCAGCGGACGGGGCGCTACTCAAGGACGTCGCTGTCAGCGTTCGGCCCAGTATTCGCCTGGCGCCGGATGGCACTCGCATCACCTACGAGGATCTTACCGTGGCAGGCCAGAACAAGCGGTTGCTGGCTGGCAGTGGCGCGCTGACCTTCCCGGGTGAGGCGGACACACCCTTGCGGGCCGAGGGTCAAGTGGATATGGATGTGCAGGCACTCTCCCTGCAGCCGGTTGTCGCGAGGGCGTTGCAGGGCTCCATAGAGGCGCCGCTGCGGCTGGAAGCGAATTACAAACTGGCGCAGGGTGCCTCCAGTATTGACCTGAGTCGCCTGTCTGCAAACCTGTTCTATGCGGATAATCAACCGCGCATATCGCTGCAGGCCGATTCCAACGTGCGCGTGCGTACCCAACTGGGTCGCCGGCAATCCGAGCTGGGCCGTGCCCGCGGCAAGGTGACCCTGACGGTGGCGAATCTCACCCCTGAGCCGTTTGCCGGGATACTGGCCGCCAATGGACTGTCTTTTACCGATGCCAACGGCAGGGCGGTACTCAGCTCGGATGGCAAGTCAGTGACCATCGAGACCACTGAACCGTTCCAGGTGACGGGGGCTGCCGTCGCCTCGAACGGAAAACCCGCATTGAACCCGTTTACCCTGACGGCAGAGTCGGAGACGATCCTGCAGGACGACACCCTGCATGCAAAAGTGAAACAGTTCCGTATTGCCTTTGACAAGGACAAGGGTGCCAGTGCGATCGATGCAAATGCGGATCTGCTCCTTAAAGGCGAGGGTGATGCCTCCTGGGTAGAGAATCTGACTGCGAACGTCAACATGCTGTTGCCTGCAGTGCTGGATCAGCCTGCCGTACTACCAGGTCATGGCCTGACCGCCGGTAAACTTAGCTCGGTGACCACCCTGGATTCAGGTGGACAGCTGGATTCAACAACCCGTGTAGAAGGCCTGAAGAGCGGCAAGGCCTTGCCACTGGAACTCCTCGAGATCAAGCTTGCCGGGCAAGTGGATGCAGATGGCAACTTCGACATTACTGCACCAATCAGCACACGCGGCAAGTCGGGAGAGAGCGACCTGCAAGTAAAGGCCGTGCATGCACAAAAGCAGGGTGAGCCTGCAGAGCTTACTGCCAGCGTTGACAGCAGCGTGTTCTACCTGAATGACATTCTCAATACCCTGAAGGCAATTGCCAATGAGGAGGCGGCAGCGGAAGCCGATGCAGCCCTTAGCGAAGAACAGCAGGCTGCCATCAAGGCCGAAAGGAAGGCCAGAGAGAAACTTCCCGACGAGCGTGCCTTCTGGGATGTAGTTCCCTACAACCGTCACGTGACCTACAACATCCAGCGTCTTTTCTACACCGACTACCTGGAGATTGTTGATATCACCGGACGTGCCGAGGCCTCAGCGGCCAGGTTCTCCCTCGACCAGTTCAAGGCAAGGTTTCATGACAGCCCCATTACGCTGAATTCTGTGTTGACCTTTACACCGGGCGAGAAGCCCTATGACCTGGAGTTGCAGGCCGCTGTCGACCAGTTCGACCTGGCCACCTTCCTCCGGGAACTCGATCCCGAGTCCATCCCCGTCGCAGAAGGCCTGTTTGACGTGAACATCGATGCCTATGGCCATTCCCAGAACATGGCGCAGTATCGTAATAACCTGTTCTTTGATATTCGCATGGGCAGTCGTGATGGCATATTCCGCCTGCTGGATCCCAACGATCCGCTGGTAACCGGCAGCTCCAACCTTGCGGGTGTCGTGGGCGAGGGCGTTTCCTATATACCCACCGGCTTGTTCGGCCTGGGTGCGGTTTCAAGAATGGTGAATTACATCAAGGAAGTACCCTACGATAGTATTGATACACACCTGGTCCGGGATGAATCACGTAACGTACAGATCAGGAGATATGTGGTGCAGAGTCCGGAGGTTTTGTTGACTGCGAAGGGTGGCATCCAATACGAGGAGGGTGTCGATGTAATCAACAGTCCGCTGGAAATGGACGCACGACTGAATCTACGCGAGCGCGGTGCCGCGATTTTCTATGACCTTGGCCTGTTGCAAAAGGAACAGGACCGCTTTGGTTACTGGAAGGGGCCGGAAATCAAGTTCTGGGGAACCCCGAGCGTGATGCAATCCAACCTGGGTGAAATCATCGAGACGGCTGGCAAGGGAGCCATACTGGGGGGGATCACACGCCCCATCTCGGGTCTGATCGGCAACGTCAAGCATTTGTGGATGGATGAAGAAGGCGAAGCCATCGAATATACCGATACCCCTTCGACCCCGGTGCCTGATTCGGCCACCACAACCCCTGCGGATACCCCGGCAGATCGACCGAAAGAGAAACCGGCAGACAGCCTCAGGTGGTACCAGCAAGCCCCATTGGAGTAACCCGTATCCAGGGTATCTGCACTTACCCGTTGCGACGACAAAACGGCGACCTGACTTCGGGATGTGGCCTTTTCTGCTCACTGGCTTGACCGGATACGTGGAAACAGTCTGTCAAACCACGTATATTCCCGGGACGAATCTCCCTGAAACAAAGGCATGGCGAAGAAACTCTACATTAAAACCCATGGTTGCCAGATGAACGAGTACGACTCGTCCAAGATGGCGGACGTACTGGCGGCCTCGCATGACATGGAGCGGACCCTGGATCCGGCACAGGCCGACGTGCTGTTGATGAATACGTGCTCCATTCGCGAGAAGGCGCAGGAAAAGGTATTTTCTGAGCTGGGTCGCTGGAAAGAACTGAAAGAGGAGCGTCCACACCTGGTGATCGGTGTCGGTGGCTGCGTGGCCAGCCAGGAGGGGGACGCCATCCGCGCCCGTGCGCCGTTTGTGGATATTGTGTTCGGGCCGCAGACCCTGCACCGTTTGCCACAACTGCTGAATGAGGTGCAACGTGCCCGGCAGCCGGTAATTGACATCAGTTTTCCCGAGATCGAAAAATTTGATTGCCTGCCGCCACCGCGTGCCGAGGGGCCGACAGCGTTCGTCTCCGTCATGGAAGGTTGCAGCAAGTATTGCAGTTTCTGCGTGGTGCCCTATACCCGTGGCGAGGAAGTCAGCCGCCCCTTCGATGATATCCTCGCCGAGGTGGTTGCACTCGCCGGGCAGGGCGTGCGTGAAGTGAACCTGCTGGGCCAGAATGTCAATGCCTATCGCGGGTTGATGGACGATAATGAAATCGCCGATCTGGCCCTGTTGATCCACTACATTGCCGCGATCGAGGGTATTGACAGAATCCGTTATACCACCTCGCATCCGCTGGAAATGAATGACAGCCTGATACAGGCCTATGCGGAGGTCCCGGAACTGGTCAGTCATCTACACCTGCCGGTGCAATCCGGTTCGGACCGGGTGCTTGCCCTGATGAAACGCAATCACACCGCGCTGGAATACAAGTCCATTGTCCGGCGATTGCGCGAGGTGCGACCCGAGATCAGCATGTCGTCCGATTTCATTATCGGTTTTCCGGGAGAGGCCGATGACGACTTCGAGCAAACCATGGCACTGATTGAAGCCATTGGCTTCGATCAGTCCTTCAGCTTTATCTACAGCCAGCGCCCCGGCACTCCGGCAGCCGAGCTGCCGGATGATGTACCCCTGTCTGTCAAGAAGGCACGCCTGTCAAGGCTACAACAGCGTATCGCAGAAATGGCGGCAGCGATCAGTGACAGCATGGTCGGACGGGTCGAGCGTGTTCTGGTAGAGAAGGTGTCGCGCAAGCGTGCAGATCAGTTCAGTGGTCGCACGGCCAATAATCGCGTGGTCAATTTCGATGCAGAAGCGGCATTGATTGGTCGATTTGTGGATGTGCGGATTACCGAGGCATTGCCGAATTCACTGCGCGGCGAGCTGCTGTGGGTGGAGGACAACCTCGTGCCGGCCAGACAAATGCAGGCATCCTGAGCAATCTTGAACACCAACACCCTCTCCAACGAGATTTCACTGGAACCGGCTGATAACGAGCGGCTGGCGGAATTGTGCGGCCAGTTCGATGCCCACCTGCGGCTGCTGGAACAGCGTCTCGGTGTCGAGATCAACAGTCGTGGCAACCTGTTTCGCATCATCGGTGAGGCCAGTGTGGTTAAACGCGTCAGCCAGATACTGGAAGGCCTGTACCTTGAAACTGGCTCCGGCTCACTCAGTCCTGAAAAGATCCATCTCTACCTGCAGGAGGCAGGCGCCGATCAGGCCGCTTCCAATGAGGGTGCGGCAAAGCATGAGCTGATTGTCATCAAGACACCGGGCGGAGCCATAACCCCACGAGGTATCCATCAGCGACAATACCTCGGCAGTATTCTCAAGCATGACCTGAATTTCGGGATTGGTCCGGCCGGCACGGGCAAGACCTACCTGGCCGTTGCCTGTGCCGTGCAGGCGCTGGAGCAGGAACGCGTCAAGCGCCTGGTGTTGGTGCGCCCCGCCGTTGAAGCCGGCGAACGGCTCGGTTTTCTGCCCGGTGACATGACCCAGAAAGTGGATCCCTATTTGCGGCCGCTGTACGACGCGCTCTATGAAATGCTCGGCATCGACCGGGTTGCCAAACTGATCGAGCGGAACGTGATTGAGATTGCACCGCTGGCGTTCATGCGCGGCCGAAGCCTGAACGATGCCTTCATCATCCTGGATGAGGCGCAGAATACGACCGTCGAACAAATGAAAATGTTCCTGACCCGTATCGGCTTCGGTTCCACCGCGGTCGTGACCGGTGATATTACCCAGATCGACCTGCCAAAACACGTAGAGTCGGGACTGCGGCAGGCGACCGATGTGCTGAACCATTATGAAGGCATCGGTTTTACGTTTTTTTCCTCCAGCGATGTCGTCCGGCATCCGCTGGTGCAGCGGATCATTTCTGCCTACGAGAACTATGAACAGTCAACGTTGCCGGGCAAGTAAATTACCCGGGGTGCCGTCATGAACGACCCACACCAGGCGGTTGCTGTCCAGTATGCGTTCATGGCCGAGGGGATTCCGGGGGAGGATGCCATCAGACAATGGGTGTTACTGGCGCTGCCGCAGCAGAGAAAGGATTCCGAGCTGACGGTACGGGTGGTCGACGAGGCAGAAATGACCGCACTGAACCGTCAGTTCCGCGGTAAGGATGGGGTAACCAATGTGCTGTCCTTCCCCTACGAGGCGGTTGGCGGTGTGGCCAGCGGACTGCTTGGCGATGTCGTGATCTGTGCCCCAGTGGTTGCCAGCGAAGCCATCGCACAAAACAAGTCACTGCTTGCGCATTGGGCACATATGGTCATTCACGGGGTGTTACATCT
>JAJDNX010000132.1 GCA_022340485.1 Gammaproteobacteria bacterium
GCAGGTACTCGCAGCCTGTCCGTTTCGCTACAAAACCGCAGTCGCCATCATGGCCAACACAAGCATCACGACCATCGCCAATAACGCATGCTCCCAGTGCAGCGTGTGTCTACCCGGTGATGGTCTCCTATTAACGCGCATGGCACACTTCCTGTTCTTTTCGGATCACACGAACTTCTATATAACATTATAGAAGTTAAGGGCGAACCACAGTGTCTGCCGCCTGCGGATTCTTAGTAAAGCTTGACGTGGATCAACCTGGATATTGTTAAAAATGATTTTGATGAATGGTGGCAGAATACGTAAAACGCCGGGGTGACTATCCAGGGTCTGGGCAGGCGGCTGCAAGGAGTAAGACCCTTGCGTCACGACATCCTGACTCAGAATTTCCGAGAACGTAATCGCTTACGATTTACCCATAACCAGAATAGGCCGGCGGTCACAGTAACCATCAAAATCGATGCAAAGACCAGCTCCAGGCTGGCCATTAACTTACTCATAGTTGTCTCACAGCATTTTTTAAGGCGTTGTTAACACTGCGAGATTGTAAATAGCAGGATGGCATCCGTCAAATATATGACGAACCTCGGCCATCAGACGGCTGGCCGTTCCTAATAAAGGCGCCGGAAGAATTTCGCATTCCTGAGCACAGACACTCTCATCGGCGGACCCTGCCGACACCATGGGTCGTTCAGGTGGTGGAACGAGGATGCGAAGAAGTTGCGCACACCTCCAAGTGTTTTATTCCCTTGCCGTCAACCCGCCCCATTTGGCGAGTGACGGGATGTTCGTAGCGACCGCTTTCAGGCAGTCGCCGGCAATCTAGGGGCAGGGCAATCAGGCCTGACGACGCTGATCACTCCCCGCAAGCGGCCGCTTACGAAACTCCAGGTAGAATGTGCACAGGATCAACACGATTGAGATGAAAGCGCCTGCCACGGTGAAGGTATCCCAGTACATGATGGTCACTCCTTTCTATCAGTTTAGCTATTCATAATGTTAGGAACTACTTATACACAATCCTGTATCGACCCGGTCTGGAATACCTTAAGGCGATTCAGATGTTTCGGCTGCTGCAGAATTCAGCAGGAATTCATGGGGACAGGGTAATGGCGGGGAAACCTTGCTCTCCTGCCAGGGAGTCTGAAGTCATCCCACAGAGTGGGAACGGCTCCCCTGCAGGCTATCCAGCCGGGGGGGTGGGTCTCCATGGCGATCGAGAGACGGCGAATAGCCCCAAGTGCCACTTGAGAGCGAGAGCAATTGCCCGGGCCACAAAGGAGGCACCGATACAGACTGCCACGCCTTACACGATGGTCAGTGCTTTTCCAGCATGGGTAGCAGCCCCGCCCATACGTTCATCATGATCCGGGACTGTGCTGCCACTTTTGGATGAATACCGTCATCCTGCAGCAGTTCCCGGTATTCCGCGACTTGGTCGAGCATCCGCGCAACCAGCGGGATGTCATAACGTTCCGACAATTGCCGGTAGATGGCAGTGAATTGCTGATTGTATTCCGCTCCATAGTTGGGCGGCAGACGTATACCCACCAACAGCACCTGCACATGGTCTTTCCTGCAACGCTCAATGATCTGTGCGAGGCTGGACTCGATTTCGGAAAAGGGCAGCCCGCGCAGGCCATCATTTCCACCCAGTGCAAGTATCACAATCGATGGCCGGTGGGCCTGCAGGGCGGAATGGATGCGTGTCAAGCCAGTGCGTGTGGTATCACCGCTGACGCTTGCATTGACAACCCTGTATTCATAGCCTTCGCTCAAAAGCTGCTGCTGCAGAAGAGCAACCCATCCTTCATCGGGATTGATACCATAGGCGCCACTGAGACTGTCTCCCAGCACCAGGATAGTAGCCGTTGTGTCACTCGCAGCGAACACTGCAGGGCCAGGCAGCAGTAGCAGGTACAACAAGGCAGACAGGATAGATCCGGAGAATCTTTTGACCATGGCAGAGAGTGCATCAAACATTTATGTCGAGGCCCGTAGACTGGGCAAACAGGTGAGCACTCGTGAAGGGGTGCTTACCCTGCTGGATGATATCAATTTCAGGATCGATGCGGGTACCTCCATTGCCATCCTGGGTGCTTCCGGTTCCGGCAAAACCACCTTGCTGGGGCTGCTTGCCGGGCTCGATCTGCCGTCTTCTGGCGAGGTCATTATTGATGGCCAGAACCTCAATGAACTGGATGAAGATGGCCGGGCACAACTCAGGGCTTCGCTGGTTGGCTTTGTATTCCAGAATTTCCAGTTACTATACGGACTCACAGCACTCGAGAATGTCATGCTGCCCCTGGAACTGGCTCAAGCCACGCATCCACGCAATACCGCCGCCGCATTGCTTGACCGCGTCGGGCTTGGCGAACGCCTGCATCACTACCCGAACCAGTTGTCTGGCGGGGAACAGCAACGCTGCGCAATCGCCCGCGCCTTTGCCACGCAGCCACGTTACCTGTTTGCGGATGAACCCACCGGCAACCTCGACAGCGAAACCGGTAAACGCATTATCGAATTGCTGTTTGAACTCAACAGTGAGCAGGGCACTACACTGATCATGGCGACCCATGATACCCAGCTTTCACAGTTGTGCCAGCAACGAATGCGCCTCGACGCAGGCAGACTGCTGAAGCCCGGGGCCAGCCGTCAACATGACTGAGCGAACGAAAAACAGGGCAGTTGCCTTTTTCTGGCACACCTCATGGCGCATGCTGTGGCGTGACTGGCGCGGCGGTGAACTCAGTATCCTGGCCGCGGGTCTCATCATTGCCGTCACCAGCATTACCGCAGTCGGTTTTTTTACCGATCGCATCGAGCGCGGGCTGCAACAACAGTCTGCCGAACTCATGGGTGCGGACCTTGTGATCACATCCGGGATGCCGGATGTCGCAGACTATATCGAAGATACACGCGCCCACAAATTCCAGGTCGCAATGACATTACAGTTTCGCAGCGTCGTACTGGGTAATGAGCGTCCGCACCTGGTCGAAGTCAAGGCAGTCACAGAAGGGTATCCACTACAGGGGGTATTGCGGGTCAGCGACACGCCTTTTGGTGCCGATGCAGCAACCACAGGGATTCCCGCTTCGGGCGAGGTCTGGGTCGAGTCGCGCCTGCTACAGATGCTGGGACTTGCAGTAGGAGATGAAATCCGCCTTGGCGCCTCACAATTTCATATTCGAAAGGTACTGCGTTACGAACCGGACCGCGGGGGTGATATGTTCAGCATCGCGCCTCGCGTGATGATGAACCAGACCGACCTGGATGCCACTGAATTGATCGGCACGGGGGCGCTGGTGAACTATCGTGTCCTGATCTCCGGCCCGCGCAGCGCTATCGAAGCTTATCGTCGTGCAATCGGGGACCGACTGCGGCCGGGAGAACAGGTCCTGACAGTAGAGGAGGGACGTCCGGAACTCAATGCCGCACTTGAAAAGGCGCAGCAGTTTCTTGGCCTTGCAGCGCTAATCAGTGTGTTGCTTGCGGGGGTAGCCGTTGCCACCGTGGCGTACCGATTTACCAGCCGTCACCTCGACACCAGCGCCATGCTGCGCTGCCTCGGCGCCTCACAGCGAACCATTATCCGGCTCTTTACCCTGGAGATGCTGTGGCTGTCACTGCTGGCCAGCAGTGTTGGCTGTCTGCTGGGATTGCTGACACAGTTTGCCATTACCGAACTGCTGGACCAGCTGGTGCTCGCACAATTACCACCCCCATCCTTCAAGCCGCTATTGCTTGGCTATATGACCGGTATCGTGATGCTGACCGGCTTTGCCATGCCACCCCTGTTGTCGCTGAAGCAGGTGCCACCCCTGCGCGTGTTGCGGAAAGACAGGGCAACGAGCCCCGTCCACGGTCGGGTTGTTTACCTGGCGGTGATGATTTGCATGACGGCGTTACTGTACTGGCAGATTGGGGACTTTGCCCTTGTCACAACGGTGATAGGCGGCATCCTGATCACGCTGCTGCTACTGGCGCTGGCGGCCTATGCGCTGATTCGTTTTCTGAATCGCCTGCGTGGCCGCGTCGGTGTTGCATGGCGCTATGGACTGGCAAATATCTCTAGAAGACCGGCAAGCAGTGTCATCCAGGTAGTCGCTTTCGGCCTCGGCATCATGGTAATGCTGCTGCTTTCCACGGTACGCTCGGACCTGTTGAACGACTGGCAGCGCAGCCTCCCGGAGGATGCACCCAATCATTTTATTATCAACGTACAGCCCGACCAGGTCGAAGGCGTCCGCAATTACTTCAAAGAACGCGGTGTCGCAGATATACAGCTGTACCCCATGGTGCGGGCACGCTTGCTGGAAATCAATGGAAAACCAGCACGTACCTCGGACTATGAGAGTGAACGTGCAAAACACATGATTACCCGTGAGTTCAACCTCTCCTGGGCAGAGAAAATGCAGGTCGACAATACGCTGGTTGCCGGCTCGTGGTGGCGCAGAAATGATTTCGGCACACCGCTGCTGTCAATGGAAACGGGGCTGGCGGAAACCCTGCACCTGCGACTGAACGACATTCTCGGCTTCGACGTCAATGGCACGGTGATTCATTTCAGGATAAGCAACCTGCGACACGTTGACTGGGATACGTTTCATATCAATTTCTTTGCGGTAGCACCACCGGGGGTACTGGAAGGGCAACCGGCCAACTGGGTAACCAGCGTCTATCTTGATGCCGGGCAACGTCAGCAACTTGGCGAGCTGGTGAGCTTGTTCCCCAACGTCACGGTGATTGATGTTGCGACCATTATGCAGCGTGTACGCGACATCATGGATCGAGTCGCACTTGCGGTTGAATTTGTTTTCCTGTTTACGATACTGGCGGGGCTGGCGGTACTGTATGCGGCCATTCAGGCCAACCAGGACGAGCGACGCTTCGAGACTGCTGTGCTGCGCACCCTGGGCGCCCGGAAAAAAACACTGTTGCTCGGGCTGTTCGCAGAATTCTCTACCCTTGGCGCATTGTCGGGGTTACTCGCTGGCGTGTCTGCAACCACGCTCGCCTGGGTGCTGGCCGAGACCCTGTTCAAGTTTGACTACCACTTCGATATCAGCGTGGTTCTGACCGGGGTTATTAGCGGCACGCTCATCGTACTGGTTGCCGGGTTGCTGGGCACACGCAGCGTGTTGACGCACCCGCCTGTCGAAACATTGCGAGAAGGCACGGCCTGAGTCGAGTAACACGACACGGCACTCATATCACCACCGCCATCGAGCGAGGCACTGACCTGATAGACGGCAACACCATCCGCTGTCCACCTCCAGGGCAATGAAACTTGTTCACTTGTAACTGGCCGGATGTCATGACAACCGTTACAGTAGACCAGGAGAGACACCAAGAAGGCTGCAGGCTGATAGCCATATCTGCGTACCTGCATAGCGAGGAGCCATGACAAACCTGGGGCATGTAGTATTTTATGTTCGAGACCTCGAGCGGTCTGTGAAATTCTATAGCAATGCGGTTGGTCTGGGTCTCATCGGAACAATCTTCAATGGCCGTGCGGCACTACTCAGTGGTGGCAGTACGCATCATGAGTTACTGCTAATCCAGACAGGTGAAGCCGAAGGCCCCCTGCAAGGCAAACGTATCGGCCTTTATCATGTCGGCTGGAAGGTCGGTAATTCACTCCGGGAGTTGACGGCAACCTATAACAGGCTGAACGAGCTCGGCTACCCGGTAGAGGGCCTGTCCGATCACACCATCAGCCAAAGTATTTATCTACGGGACCCGGATGGCAATGAAGTTGAATTGTATGTCGACAATCCCGCGTATGACTGGCACAACAATGACGCCTGGATGGAAACTCCTGTTAAACCGTTGAACATCAGCGATTGAAGGCATATGCCAGCTGAGAGGTTGATCATGTCATGAGCGGAGTTACCACCTACCGGACAGCGCTGACCGGCAGGTAATCATTGCAAGCCAGCGAAGAGAAGCCTATCTTGTCGCAGCATCCATCCCGCAGAAACAATAAAGGAAAAGATGAACGAAAAAACAGAAACACGCAACATGGCGCTGTTCTGCGACTTTGAAAACGTTGCACTGGGCGTGCGCGATGCCAAGTACACGGCATTTGACATACAGAAAGTACTGGAACGCCTGCTGCTCAAGGGCAGCATTGTCGTCAAGAAAGCCTACTGTGACTGGGATCGCTATAAGGAATTCAAGAAACCCATGCATGAGGCAGCCTTTGAGCTGATTGAGATACCACACGTGCGGCTGTCTGGTAAGAATTCTGCTGACATCCGTATGGTCGTCGATGCGCTGGACCTCTGCTACACCAAGTCGCATGTCGATACCTTCGTGATCATCAGCGGCGACTCGGACTTTTCACCACTGGTCAGCAAATTGCGCGAGAACGACAAGGTCGTGATCGGGGTCGGCGTGAAGAGTTCCACTTCCGACCTGCTGATCGCCAACTGCGATGACTTTATCTTCTACGACGACCTGGTACGTGAATCCGAGAAACCCCAGCGTGCGCGCCGCAAGCCCGCGGCCAAGAAGACCGGCAAGAAAAACAGTACAAAGATCGAGGACGACAAGCAGCAGGAGGCACTGGATTTGGTCATTGAGACGGTCGAGGCGCTGTTCAAGGAACGCGGCGAGCAGGACAAGGTCTGGGGGTCGATGGTGAAGCAGACACTGAAACGCCGCAAGCCGGGGTTCAACGAGACCTATCACGGTTTCCGCACCTTCGGACAATTGCTGGAAGAGGCGCAGGCGCGAAAGCTGCTGACCCTGCAGCTGGACGAGAAATCAGGCGGGTATATTATCAAGGAGCTGGTGCGCGATGATTAGACAGTGTCTCTTACCTCATGTTGCACGTGGTTTTCATGCCACCCAAACTGTTGACTTGCATGATTCGCAAGAGCAGTCTTGCAGCAACAGTAATGAATGAAAGGACAAGCGCAAACCAGCGGCGCTTGTATCTGTCAACATTTATCAAGTGAGGTTTAGTAATGGAAATACCAGAACGAGACGGTGACGGTTACCTGGTCGACAGCAGCGCCTGGACCCCGGAAATTGCGCGTGCCATGGCAGAGGCTGACGGCGTGGAACTGGACGACGTCAAGTGGCAGCAAATCCTGAAGGCTCGCGAATATTACGAGGACCACGCAGTGGTACCACCCATCCGGAAGTTTTCCAAGTACCTTGGTGCTGACCAGAAAGAGATGTTCAAACTGTGGATGACCGGCCCGATGAAGCCGATCACCAAGTACGGCGGTCTACCCAAACCTACCGGTTGTGTCTGAATCTCCCCTCCCGATCCCTGTTGCCGCGTTGCACGACATGATGTCGACTTGACGGGCGACTCTCCTGTGGAAGTCCCTGCAAGCAGAGGGCAGGGACGGTTGCGGTAATCGGCGCTTCATTGAAAAGAACCGCTGAAGCAGACAACGATCCGACATGGTGTACTTGCCAAGAGCCGTTTGCACAGGTTCGCCATGTAGATTCAGTGGCACCGGCCAGCGGTATGCAGTGAAACCACTGTCCACAGACTGTCAGACAGTGCACGTTTCAATGGCAAGATTCACTACAGCCACAGGACAGCCCATCTGTTTGACCTGTATCAACGCTAACTGCGTTTTTATTGTATAGATTTCGGAATACACAGGCATTTGGGGACGGGCGGAGCCGGCATACCAGGCCTGGCCAGGCGGGATTGCCAGGGATATCCGGAACAAGCCTTCACCAGAGACGCCCCGCGAGAGAATGCATGGTTGCAGCCAAACAGACTTGCTGGTAAACAAAGCAATGTCAATTTTGTCACCAGCCACAAAGTGCCAGGTGATAGTAAACTTGTCGTGTACAGCTTACTGCTGCAGCTGGCGCGCAGCCACCAGCTGTCTGCTGTTCTGGAAATACTGCTGAAACAGGAAAACATTACCCATGAACAAGGCTCAGTCCCCATCAGGTACCGTGTGTACCGGCAAAAAACTTTTCTGGCTGCTCATGCTGGCCATCCTGTCCGTTTCCCTGGCAGCACGGGGCTATGCACGGGGAGGCAACTCCGACGAGGACGAGGAATCGACCGAGTCCCAGGTCACCGATTTCCGCACCTTCGTCGAGATACCCGACAAGCCCCGCAAGATATTGCAGGAAGACATGCTGGATCACCTGGCGGCATTGAACGAAATCAACCGCTATCTGGCTGACAACAATCTGGCCTCTGCTGCAGATGTAGCAGAATCAGGTATGGGCCGGAGCCTGCTGAGCAAATACCAGAACGAGGGCATGCGGCCCGGACGCTATATGCCAAAGGAAATGCGCGAAATTGGCTACGAACTGCACGCTGCCGCAAGCCAGTTCGCAAAAGTTGCCAGGCAGGGCAACCTGCAGGAAACTCTGCATGCCTACCACCGTATAACCAGCGCATGCGTGGCCTGCCACTATAGTTATCGTACCCGCTGATACAGCTGCTTACCGGGGACAGAGGCGTGTGGGGACAGACCGTTTTGAGACGATTCCCGGAAACACCGGTTATACTGTCTCATCATATGCGGTTATTATTCGAGCGCTGCTGTTAGACTAAACGCAAGCCAACCACAAAGGAACAGCCCAACATGGAAAACGGTGTCATCAACATTATTATCGTGGTTCTGATCGCTGTGTGTGTCTGGATATACATCATGTGGAAGGATTCGCGTAAATTGAACATGGATGTAAAACACATGGCAGAGCAACACAATCTTGTCCGCCACGATAAACGTGCACGAGCACTCTGCCGCGCCATACACTTACTCAATCCGAATGCCACCTGCGGCGTTGACTACATTATCCGGCATGACTCACCGGAACAGGAACCGTATATCGCTGAATGGTTCTCCGATACCCCGCGGCCTACCGGGGAAGAGATCAAATCCGCACTGCTGGAAATCTCGGATGTCCATCATGAGGCCAA
This sequence comes from Gammaproteobacteria bacterium, assembly GCA_022340485.1. GTDB lineage: Bacteria > Pseudomonadota > Gammaproteobacteria > UBA9214 > UBA9214 > UBA9214. The sequence continues at coordinate 8,918 of JAJDNX010000132.1, forward strand.
ATATAGCGCTCTGCGACGGGCAGAATACCCGAGCATCGAAGATCAACTGGATGCGGCCTACCAGGCGCGACAGGGCAATCCTGCCAAGCAGATCGAGATAGACGAAAAAATCAGCCGTGTAAAGGAAAAGTATCCAAAAACGGATGAGTGCATCTAGCCCATAAGCAGCATCCAATCCAGTTTCATTCAGTGATCTTGCTGCGCACAGAGCGGGAATAGGCTGGCGTCCGTTATCACCGTCTGGCATTGGCCACTGGTGTAGGTCATGCGGTTGCGGTTCTCACTGGCGGCACGTTCATCCTCTTCCATGTCGAGCAACTGCCTTGCCAGATTACAGCCCTCGACCTGTCCACACTGATCTTCCTTGCCGCACACCCGGCGGACCAGCTTCTCACAGGGCGAGTAACCCACGATTGGAGCACCTTCCCACTCCTGTATTTCCGGTGGCGGCAATGGC
>JAJDNX010000115.1 GCA_022340485.1 Gammaproteobacteria bacterium
AATCTATCTACAGAAGAGGAGAGCATCATGTTCAAGCAGTTACAAGGGCATTCAAGCGCCTTGATGACGGGATTCCTCGGCTTGCTGCCATCCCTGGCGCTGGCTGAGGAGGCCACTCCGGCACTGGATTCGGGTGACACCGCCTGGATGCTGACGTCCACGGCACTGGTGCTGTTCATGACCATCCCGGGACTGGCGCTGTTTTATGCCGGCATGGTGCGTTCGAAAAACGTGCTGTCGGTATTAATGCAGTGTTTTGCGATCACTGCGCTGATCTCCGTGCTGTGGGCGCTGTACGGCTACAGTCTCGCCTTTGATACAACGGGCATGGAAGCGGGTGTCACGAACTTCCATTCGTTTGTGGGTGGCCTCGGCCACGCCTTCCTGAGTGGCGTAACTGTCGACAGCCTTACGGCCACGGTACCGGAAAGCGTCTTCATGACTTTTCAGATGACCTTTGCAATCATCACCCCGGCGCTGATCGTGGGCGCCTTCGCGGAGCGCATGAAATTTTCCGCGCTGCTTTGGTTTATGGGCATCTGGTTCACCTTTATCTACGCACCGGTCGCGCACATGGTGTGGAGCGGTGACGGCGGCCTGCTATGGGATCTGGGTGTGCTGGACTTTGCCGGTGGCACTGTAGTACACATCAACGCCGGTATCGCAGGCCTGGTCGCCTGTCTTGTGCTGGGCAAGCGCAAGGGCTATCCCGCAACCGCCATGCCACCACATAATCTGACACTGACCGTGGTTGGTGCCTCGATGCTGTGGGTCGGCTGGTTCGGCTTCAACGCGGGCAGTGCAGTCGCCGCCAACGGGACCGCGGGCATGGCCATGGCGGTCACGCAGATCGCCACCGCAACTGCGGCGCTGGCGTGGATGTTCTCGGAATGGTTCTCGCACGGCAAGCCCAGCGTACTGGGTATCGCCTCCGGTGCAGTCGCCGGCCTGGTCGCCATCACGCCGGCTTCCGGAACAGCGGGCCCGATGGGTGCGATTCTCATCGGTGCTGCCGCCGGTGTCGGCTGTTACCTGGCGGCTGCCAAGCTCAAGCGTGCACTCGGCTACGACGATTCGCTTGATGTATTCGGTGTGCACGCAGTCGGCGGCATCATTGGCGCCATCCTGACCGGGGTGTGTGCCGCCTCCACCTTTGGCGGTATCGGACTGGCCGATGGTATGACGATAGGCGGGCAAGTCTGGATACAGACGATGGGTGTGCTCTTCACCCTGGTGTACTCGGGTATCGGCAGCTTCATTATCCTGAAGATCGTGGATGTCATCATCGGATTGCGTGTCACGGAGGAACAGGAATCCGAAGGGCTGGATGTTAGCCAGCACGACGAGCGTGGCTATATCCTTTAACTTTTAACCCCTGACCAACACTAACTTCCGGGCGCTTCGGCGCCCGTTTTTTTCATCCCATCCGCGATACTGTTCGATAACCAACCGTCAGCACTATTCCGATGCATCCTTCTGGTATGATGCTCACCCGAAGCAGTGGAGTCCTGTTTAACTGGAGGAAATCTATGAAACTAATAACCGCCATTATTAAACCCTTCAAACTAGATGAGGTGCGCGAGGCTTTGCAGGAGATCGGGGTCCAGGGTATCACCGTGACCGAAGTGAAGGGTTTTGGTCGACAGAAGGGGCATACCGAACTGTATCGTGGCGCCGAGTACGTGGTGGACTTTCTACCCAAGGCCAAGATTGAGATTGGCGTTACGGCCGACAAGGTGGAGCAGGTGATCGATGCCATCAGGAATGCTGCCAACACCGGCAAGATCGGCGACGGCAAGATCTTTGTCAGCAACCTGGAACAGACCATCCGCATCCGTACCGGTGAGACCGGACCGGACGCGCTCTAGACGGGTGTTCATTAATACAGGGATTGATGTTTCTCTTGACGAGACGCAAAAAACGCCAGGAAAGAAACATTCATATCCCATTAACACAATCGTATATGGATTTTCATTGGTGTGTCCTGGAGAGAATGCCTCTCCCTGGATGGTGACTGGACCTTATGTCTTGAAGCTACATTAGCTGGGAGAACAATCATGAGCCTTCAAAACCCGAAGGGTATTCCGGCAGTGCTGTTGACGGCACTGCTCAGTTTGTTGCCGTCCATTGCTCTGGCAGAAGACCTGAATGGCGCCGACACCGCGTGGATCCTGACGTCCACGGCACTGGTGCTGTTTATGACCATCCCCGGTCTGTCACTGTTTTATGGCGGGCTGGTACGCAGCAAGAACGTGCTGTCGGTATTGATGCAGTGCTTTGCCATTACCTGCATGGTATCGGTATTGTGGCTGCTGCTTGTTTATGGCCTGGCATTTGGCGATGGCGGCAGCATGAACCGGTGGATTGGTGGTTTTGATCAGTTACTGCATGGCGGGGTTGGGCGTGACAGCCTGGTTGGCACCATCCCGGAAACGGTTTTTTCCATGTTCCAGATGACGTTTGCCATCATTACACCGGCGCTGATTGTGGGTGCCTTTGCAGAGCGCATGAAGTTTTCCGCCATGCTGTGGTTCTCCGCCCTGTGGCTGCTGCTGGTGTATGCCCCGGTGACCCACTGGGTGTGGGGTGGCGGCTGGCTGCAGGACATGGGACTGCTGGATTTTGCCGGTGGCACCGTGGTGCACGTGAATGCCGGCGCGGCGGCATTGGTGGCCGCACTGGTCCTGGGTCCACGCAAGGGCTTCGGCAAGACGCAGATGCCGCCACATAACCTTACCATGACCGTGGCCGGTGCCGGCATGTTGTGGGTTGGCTGGTTCGGCTTCAACGCCGGCAGTGCACTGGCCGCCAACGGCGATGCCGGCATGGCGATGCTGGTGACACATATCAGCGCCGCCGCCGGTTCCCTGGCGTGGATGGCAATGGAATGGATTCGTCATGGCAAACCGAGCGTGCTGGGTATTGTCACCGGCATGGTGGCGGGTCTTGGCACAATCACCCCGGCGTCGGGTTTTGTTGGTCCGGTCGGTGCACTGCTCATCGGTATTACAGCCGGTGTGGTCTGTTACACTGCCACGGCGTTTCTGAAGCACACCCTGAAGATCGACGATTCCCTGGATGTGTTTCCGGTGCACGGTGTGGGTGGCATCATCGGTACCCTGCTGGCCGGTGTGTTTGTCGGTATCCTGGGTGGCGCCGGCCTTGCCGAAGGCATGACCACTGGCGCACAGGTGTGGGTGCAGTTTGTCGGTGTTGCCGTGACCTTTGTGTACGGTGCGGTACTCAGCTGGCTTATCTTCAAGCTGGTCGACGCCGTTATCGGTCTGCGCGTCAGCGGGGATGAAGAGACCCAGGGTCTGGACCTGGTACTGCACGACGAGACGGGTTACAACCTGTAGTCCTGGTTTTATCGCGACAACGAACAACGGGCGCCTTGGCGCCCGTTGTTCGTATTACTACGTCTGATTTGATGCTGAAGAAGTAGTTTTTCCCGATGTTGCTGTACTTTTCTTTGCTTCGCCAAAGAAAAGTACCAAAAGAAAGGCGAACCCGGAGGCTTGCCCGCTACGCAGGGGATCGGCGCAGCCGATGAGTGCACCGGGTGCCTTTCTCTTTGGGTACTTTCTCTTGGGCAAGCAAGAGAAAGTACCTCGCCCAAATGGGTGAAACAGGCGGGTTGAAAATAACTGAGCTCTAACGGTTCACATGTATAACGAAAACCCATCCTCTAAGAGGACGAAATCCTGATTCACAAGCTAGAGACAGCGTTGTTTAACCGCTGATCGGCTATGGCGGGAATTGCCCGTCTGGAAGAGGGTGCTGCCACTCATATGGCTACAGGGAGTTATGCGTGCCGTCACAAAAGGGCTGCTTGCCGCTCTGCTTGCAGCCGCACAGGTACACCTTGGATTTTTCCGAGATTTCGAATTTAACCGGGCTAAAATCGCTGCCCTTGTGGGAGCCGTCGCAGAAGGGCTGACGCTTGGACTTGCCGCAGGCGCACCACCAGTAGGTCCCGGCTTGCAGCTCCTCGGCATAGGGTGCTTTTTGTGCGATCGTCGCTTCTGACATAATGGCCTCTCGGTAAGTTAGGGTACCCCGTGAGTAAAACACCGCCACTATTGCAAATCAACCAGCTGCGCCGCCTGATGATTGGACCGGTGTCGCTGGCGCTGGAGGCGGGCGATTGCCTGTGCATCTCCGGACCTTCGGGCAGTGGTAAATCGTTGCTGCTGCGCGCCATCGCCGATCTCGATCCGCATGCGGGTGAGGCCTGCCTGCATGGCGTGGTTGCCAGCCGCATTCCGGCCGAGCGCTGGCGTACCCGGGTCGGGTTGTTACCGCCGGAAAGCGTCTGGTGGCTGCCACGGGTGGGTGATCATTTTCGTGATGAACTACCGGTCCCGCTGGAGCATATTGGCCTGTCTGCTGACATCATGGCGCAACCCGTCAGGCAGCTCTCCAGTGGTGAGAAACAACGGCTGGCATTGATGCGCCTGCTCTCGAATCATCCGCAGGTACTGTTGCTGGATGAACCAACGGCCAATCTCGATCCCGAGAACACCCGGCGTATCGAAACCGTGATTGCCGAATACCGACGCACACAACAGGCCGGGATCCTCTGGGTCAGTCACGATCAGGCACAGATCGCACGGGTTGCCGACCGTTACTACGCCGTCACGAACGGTACGCTGGAGGAACGGACGATCGAGGGCAGTAATGGTTGAACTGAGCGTGATCGACCTGGGTCTTGCCGCGGCACTGGTGTTGCTGCTGGCATTGCTGAGCATCCGCCTGCGATCCAATATCAGCCAGCAGCTTGTTATTGCGGCGCTCCGTACCGCTGTGCAACTCACCCTGATCGGGCTGGTGCTCAAGCTGCTGTTTGCCAATGCCACGCTGGGCTGGGTACTGCTCATGGCACTGATCATGTTGCTGGTCGCCGGGCGTGAGGTCATGGCGCGGCAGGAACGCCGTTTCAGGGGCTGGTGGGGCTATGCCGTCGGCACCTTCTCCATGTTTCTGTCGTCGTTTGCCGTGACACTGTTTGCGCTGCTGGTGATCCTTGGTGAGGACCCCTGGTATACACCGCAATACGCGATACCGTTACTGGGCATGTTGCTGGGCAATACCATGAACGGTATTGCCATCGCCATGGATCGTCTGACGCAAGCCGCCTGGGAACAGCGTGCCGTGATCGAGGCGCGCCTGATGCTCGGTGAGCGCTGGGAGGCAGCGATCTCGGAATACCGGCGGCAGGCGATCCGCAGCGGCATGATACCGATCATCAATGCCATGGCGGCAGCCGGTATTGTCAGCCTGCCGGGCATGATGACCGGCCAGATCCTGGCGGGTGCCGCACCGGTAGAGGCAGTGAAATACCAAATCCTGATCATGTTCCTGATCACTACCGGTACCGGTCTGGGGACACTGGCGGCCGTGTCGATTGGCTCGAAGCATTTATTTGATGAACGCCAACGTTTATGCCTAAACCGGTTACGGCAACCATGAAAGGACCGTTGACGTTACTGCTGTTGCTGCTCGCGGGTGCACCATTGCATGCCGACATCTACAAGTGCAGCGATGATCATGGCGATACGCAATACAGCGATGTGCCGTGTGGCAGCAACCGCAGCATCTTCGTACCCAGAGCAGCACCGCAGACCAGCGGGGATGAAGTACAGCGTCTGCAGAAGACACAGCGCCTGCTGCGCGCCTACGAGTTGGAACATGCACAGGAGCAGCGCGAGGCGACAAGCGCGCTTGCCGACAGCAGGGCAGCAGAAAAAAACTGCAACGCGGCACGCGCGCGCCTGCGCGGCCTCACGCAGGCACGTGCAGTGTATCGGCTGGACGAGGAGGGCAATCGTATGGTGCTATCGTTTGACGAGCGTGCCGCTGCGGAAGAAAAGGCCCGCATAGCCGTGACGCAATGGTGTGATTGAGTACCGCGCACTCCGGGCACAGGCGCGTAGCCGGAAAGTGCCAGGGAAGAGGGATCTTACCCCAGTTCCCGGGAAAAGAACTCCGGTTGAGCCAGTGCCGCCCGGTGAATGGCGGCATTGTAGTAACGGGTCTCAAAGCGCTTGTCACGGGCGTCGGATTCCCGGAACTGGCCATCCAGCGACTGTTTGCCGGCAAGGGTGGCACTCCACCACCCGGAGGGGTAGCAGGGCTGCGGGAAAAACAGGGTCTGCGTGTCACGGAAGCCTGCAGACTGCATGGCTGCGCGCATCGGCTTGATGATGCCCATGTGATAAAGCGGTGATTCGCTCTGTTGTACCAGCAGGCCGTGGTCCCCCAGCGCACGGTAACAGTCACGGTAGAAGGCCTCTGTGAACAGTCCTTCCGCGGGACCGATCGGATCGGTGCTGTCGATCATGACGATGTCGACGCTGCCGGGGGCGGCATCCTTCATCCAGCGGATACCGTCAGCAAACAACAGTTCGGCACGCGTGTCATGATTGGAGCTGCACAGTTCCGGGAAAAATTCTTCCGCCAGCCGGGTAACACGCTCATCGATCTCGACTTGCAGGGCACGGGTGACACCCTCGTGTTTCAGCACCTCGCGCAGCGTGCCGCAGTCGCCGCCACCGATGATGACAACCGTTTGCGGTGCTGGATGGGCAAACAGCGCCGGGTGTGACAGCATTTCGTGGTAGAAAAAATTTTCCCGTGCCGTCAGCATGTAGTAGCCATCGATGACCATCAGGTTGCCGAATTTTTCCGTCGCATAGATCTCGATACGCTGGTAGGCCGTCTGCTCCTCGTGCAGTTTTGCACTGGTCTTCAATGAAAAGGCAGAGCCGTCCTGCGTGCAGATTTCGGTAAACCACTGGTCTTTGTCCAGCATGGGGGCATCCTCTGTGCGACTGTGCAGGGGGAGACAATACAAGATCAGCGAGTGTCCGGACAAGGGTTTCCCTGCTGGCACGCAGGGCCTGCGGGCGCGGATCGCGTGCAAAGATCTTCCACCACCGGGTCAGTCCCGATTCAGTTTGTTCTGTGACAGGATAGTGCTTGTATAGGCAGGCATCTGTCTTTATCGTTCCTGTCATGAACTGGAACCGTGACGATGCCCGTCAGCAGTACAATATTCCCGGCTGGAGTGCCGGCTATTTTGATGTGGGCAAGCGCGGTCACCTCGTGGCCCGGCCTGCCGGTGGTGGGGACAGCCCCGAGGTGGACCTGCATGCACTGGCCTACGCGGTACGTGATGCCGGCCTCTCCTGGCCGGTGCTGGTGCGTTTTACCGATATCCTGTACCAGCAGGTCGACCGCCTGTGTGGCGCCTTCGAGTCGGCGATCCAGAAAACCGGCTACGGCGCTGGCTACACCGCGGTCTACCCCATCAAGGTCAACCAGCAACAACACGTGGTGGATGCAATCGTGCGGCACGGTGGCGAGCGTGTAGGCCTTGAGGCCGGCAGCAAGCCGGAGTTGCTGGCAATCATTGGTATTGCGCCGAGCAACGGTGTCATCATCTGTAACGGTTACAAGGACGCGGAATACATCCGCCTCGCGCTGCATGCACAACGACTCGGACAGCGGATCACCCTCGTCATCGAGAAGCTTTCCGAGCTGGAACTGATCATCCGTGTGGCCGCTGAAATGCAGCTGCGGCCGCGTCTGGGCCTGCGCGTCCGTCTGTCTGCCGCCACCGCCGGAAACTGGCAAAACACGGGAGGTGACCGTTCCAAATTCGGCTTTACTGCGGCCGGTGTCTTTGCCCTGCTGCAACGGCTGCGCGCTGCTGGCCTGCTGGATTGCCTGCAACTGTTGCATTGTCATCCGGGTTCGCAGGTATCGAGCCTCGCTGATTTGCGCCGTGCACTGACGGAAGTGGCACGTACCTGGGTGGAACTGCGCAATGCCGGTGTCCCGATCGACTGTGTCGATGTTGGTGGCGGTGTGGGTGTGGATTATGAAGGTACGAGCAGCAGCAGTAGTTGCTCTATCAACTACAGTCTTGAGGAGTATGCCGGCACCGTGGTGGATGTGTTTGCCCGCTGCTGCCGCGAGGCACGGCTGCCTGCGCCCGCGCTGCTGAGTGAATCCGGCCGCTTGCTGACGGCACATCACGCCGTGCTGCTGACCAATGTCATCGATACCGAACAGGTGCTGGCGAATGGCGATGTCGATCCGGGTACCGCGGCACCACAGGCACGGGTGCTGCACGCTGCCATGGAACAGTCTGACGCCAGCAGTGCAGTCGCGGCATTCCAAGGTGCCACGAAGGCACTGGCGGAATTGCGCACGGCCTTTATCGAGGGACACCTGACGCTGGCGCAGCGGGCACATGGCGAGTCGCTCTATTACTCGTTGTGCCGGAGGCTGCAGGCCTTGTTACAGATGCTGCCGGAGCCGCCGGAGATACTCGACACCATCAACCGCCTGCTGGCCGACAAGTTTTTCTGCAACCTGTCGGTGTTTCAGTCGATGCCGGACGTCTGGGGGATTGGCCAGGTGTTCCCGATCGTGCCGCTGCAGCGCCTGCTGGAGCCTCCGCAGCGGCGCGCGACGCTGCACGACCTGACCTGTGACTCCGATGGCCATATCGAGTACTACGTGGATGCTGCCGGCGTAGAATCGAGTCTGCCGGTGCACGCACTGCGGCAGGGGGAGTCCTACCTGCTGGGGTTTTTCCTGCTGGGTGCTTATCAGGAGATTCTCGGCGACATGCACAACCTGTTCGGGGATACGGATGCGGTCAACGTCGAGCTGACTGCGGACGGTGGCTACCGGCTGTTCGAACCGCATCATGGTGACAGTGTTGACGAGCTGCTGCGCTACGTGGAGATCGAGCCCAAGCGCCTGATTGCCCGTTACCGCGAAAAGGTCAGGGCGGCCGGTCTGGAAGGAAAGGACAAGACTGCTTGCCTACAGGCACTGGAAGGCGGGCTGAGCGGCACCACCTACCTGGAAGAGGAGTAGTCGTGCCATGAAAACCGGTGTTATCGGCCTCGGTGCCATGGGGGCACCCATGGCGCGCAACCTGCACAGGGCGGGTTGTCTTGAGCGGGTCTGGAATCGCAGTCCGGAGAAGGCCAGCTGCTTGTCCAGTGAACTGGGTGTGCGTATAGCAGACAGCCCGGCGGACCTTGCCGCCGCTTGTGAACTGGTGTTGTTGTCGCTGTCTGCGGACGATGATCTGCTGCAGGTCATGCAGGCACTACAACCCGGGTTGCACTGCGGCATGGTGGTCGTTGATACCTCAACCGTGAGCCGCGAGACCGCCATCCGGGCAGCTGCACTGGCACAGCCGGCGGAGTTTCTCGATGCGCCGGTATCCGGTGGCACTGAAGGTGCCCGCCTTGGAACGCTGGTGATGATGGTCGGCGGTGAGGCTGCTGTGATCGAGCGTATCGCGCCAGTGCTCAGCGTCGTTGCCGGGCGCGTCGAACACATGGGCCCGCACGGTGCCGGGCAGGCCACCAAGGCAGTTAACCAGGTGATGGCCGCCGGCATCAACCAGGCAGTGACGGAGGCCCTGGCCTTTGCAACGGCACTGCAGCTGCCGCTGGACAAGATCATCGAGGTCGCCGGTGGTGGCGCGGCCGGTAACTGGTTTCTTGCCCACCGGGGTGCCACGATGACGCAGGGGCAATTTGATCCCGGATTCCGGGTCGCGCTGCACCACAAGGACCTTGCCATCTGCAAGCAAATGGCAGCACAGTTTGATGTCGCCCTGCCACTTGTCGAGATGACCCTGATTCACTACCGCCGCCTGATGGAGGCGGGGTTCGCTGATGAAGACATCTCGGCGCTGTTTCGGGAGAAGCGGCGGTTGTTCGACAATAACGGCGATCATCCGAAGAAATCATGATCCGGGGCACCCCGGGTTTTCAATCAAGCGGAGTATCCATGAAAGCATACCTGTTCCTGCTGACAAGCATCTTCCTGGTATCCTGTGCCCTGGCAAGGCTAGCCAGCCGATACGCTAATGCCCACCCTGGTGGAAGAAAGGCAGATCACTTGCAGTATCACGGCTTACCAGGCCGGCCAGGCGAAACAAGAGCCACGATGAGAATATAATTTATATGGTGTCAGCAACTGAAGCATTGAGGCGGCTGCGCGAAGGCAATCAGCGATTTGTCTCCGGCGTGCGCAGTATCGAGACGCTGGTAAGGCAAACGCAAAGAACCAGTGCTCCCGAGGGACAGACCCCCTTTGCCATCATCCTTGGCTGCTCGGATTCCCGGGTGCCTGCAGAAATTATATTTGATCAGGGGCTGGGTGATTTGTTCGTTATACGGGTGGCAGGCAATATTGTGGCGCCCTCCCAGGTTGGCAGTGTCGAGTTTGCTGCAGAATGGTTTGGTACGCCACTGGTGGTGGTGCTCGGTCACTCAATGTGTGGAGCGGTTGTCGCAACACTGGATGATCTGGAAGGCCATGCAGAGGAAAAGTCCTCCAATGTCTTGTCCATCGTCAACCGTATTCGACCAACGGTAGAACCCTTGTTCGAGACAGAACTGCGCAATAACCCTGAGCAATTGTTGAAAACCGCTATTCGCGCGAATATTCGTGCCTCCACAAACCAGCTGCGGCATGGATCCCAGCTGCTTGAGCAGTTGATACTAAAAGGTGATCTGAGCATTGTCGGTGCCGAATACTCGCTCGAAACAGGCAAGGTCGACTTTTTTGACGAGATATAATGTATCGAGCCAGGCAAGTCGGCCGGCAACCTGCCTTGCCGGCAGTGGCAGAGCCAGCGCACACGGCGCTAGAATTAACAGCTAAGACAGGACAGTGATGGAAAATCTCTTTGCCTATGGGACCCTGATGTGCAGCAGCATCATGACTGCTGTCTCGGGGTGTCGCCTGTCAGCTGTGCCCGCTACGCTGGAGGGTTACAGCCGGCGCTGTGTGAAGGGTGAACGGTATCCCGCGATCCTGCCGCACCGGGAGGGCCGTGTTGCGGGCGAGCTGTACCGGCATGTGCCCGATGCGGCATGGACTCGCCTGGATCGCTTCGAGGGAGAGATGTACGCACGCAGGGGGGTGGAGGTCGCATTGCGTGATGGCACGGTGTTGCTTGCCGCCACCTATGTGGTGGTGCCGCAGTTCCTGTACCGGCTCGACCACGCCGACTGGGATTTCGCGGAGTTTCTTCAAAACGGCAAGGCAGACTTTCAGAGTCACTACCAGGGATATCTGTACCTGTAATCGTAGCATTCCATGAAAGAAGCCAGACGACTGAGGGTGATTCTGTGGATTACCTTGTTATTTCTTTGTGTGGGCCTGGTGGCGCCGGTCATTACCCTGAAGAAATTTGTTCTGATCGAGTCTACCTTCTCAGTCATTGGCGGCACGCTAGAATTGCTGAAAGAAGGACGCCTGTTTCTGTTCTTCCTGATTACCGGGTTCAGTATCGTTCTGCCCCTGTTAAAGATCGGTCTATTGATGAGGCTGCTTGGCGCCGAAGACCACAGGACGGTACATCTGGACCGATATCTGCACTGGATGCACCTGTTTGGCAAGTGGTCCATGCTGGATGTCTTCGTCGTGGCAGTGCTGGTAGTCTCGGTGAAGCTTGGCGCGATCGCCAGTGTAGAGATAAGGTATGGATTGTACGCGTTCGCCGTTGCGGTGCTTTTAACCATGTACGTAACCGCAAGAGTCGTAAGCCTGACGACTGACCCGGCAACCGATATGCGGAAAAAACGCACGCCCTAGCCGGGCAGCAGAACCGGGTTTCTACGCCTTACTGCACTGCGGCGGGAATGAGGAAATAATCACGATCGCTGACTGAGGCAGCAGGGAATCAGGCCCGTGGTTCGGTAAACAGCCAAAAGGCAATGCGGGTCGCCGGACTTGGCGTAGTTACCGCATTTGATGGAGGTCATTATGGATCGTTACGAGAAGTGGGGGTATTCACTACTGGCGATAATCGCGATCGTGTATCTGCTGGTGATATTTATCGGGATGATTGCGGTATTTCCGTTTGGCATACTTGGCCTTGTGTTTCTAGCGGCTTTGGGCATTCTGCTGATCAAGGTGCTAAAGGAACGACTGCAGAATAAAGAGGATGATTATTACAACAGGGAGGTTGATAAATAATGCTGGTTACAACGCAGGACGAATTTTCAGACTATGAAATCGTGGAAACGCTTGGTTTGGTGCGGGGCAACACCATCAGGGCTAGACATATCGGCAAGGATATTCTGGCCGGCCTGAGAACAATCGTTGGCGGTGAAATAACCGAATATACCAAAATGCTGGCCGAGTCCCGGGAGCAATCCATTGACAGGATGATTGCCGATGCAAGCCAAAAAGGTGCAGACGCCATCGTTGCCATGAGATTTACCACCTCTCCCGTGATGCAGGGTTCCGCCGAGTTACTTGCCTACGGCACTGCCGTCAGGGTGCGCCCTAAAAAGGGCTAGGATGTCCGGGTAGTGGCGAGAGTGACAGGGAATGATCTTTTATAAAAGAAGTTTGAAAATTCGGATCAGAAAGTTTATCGGGGATGTCCTTGAATACACCCCGATTCTGAAGATGACATTGCTGCTGGTCGTGCTGTGGATGCTTTTTGCCGCAGGCATCTACCTCGGTGAAAGCGGGGCGGAAGGCACCACGATTACCTCGTATGGAAGGGCGCTGTACTGGGGTATCGCCGCCTTTTCTACCGCCGGTATTGCCGACATGCCGGTACGTGGTGTCTCGGAAGTCATCGGGGCAGTATGGATTATTCTCGGCTCCATCCTGTTCTTCGGCGCAATTGTGGCGACGGTTACCGCCTATTTCATGCGTCCCCTGCAGCGTCCAACAAAACAGATCGTGGATACGATTGAATACAACCTCGAGCAGCTGAATGATTTGTCTGTTGAAGAACTTGAAGTGCTCAAGCAGACAACCGACGCGCTCATTGAGCATGTGGAGCGCGTGAAAGAAGAACATGCCAGCAAGAAACAATCCGCTGGTGGCAACAAGAAGCGCAGGTCACCGCGCGCAGTTACCGGGAAAGTAGGTACATCGAGAAGCTACAAACACTGACGATCTGCCGGGGTTTGCCACAGCAGCCATGTGTATACGGCGTACGAGGCCATAGCGGCCAGGGGCAAGGATATTTGATGGATACAGAACACACTGTCGGCCTGGCGCTGGGCAGCGGGTCCTCTCGCGGATGGTCACATATCGGTATCCTGAAAGCCCTTGCGGAACTTGGGATTACACCAAGTATCATCTGCGGAACCTCGATCGGTTCACTGGTAGGTGCATCGTATGTCTCGGGTAAAATAGCAAAGCTGGAACAATGGGCGTGCTCACTGACCAAGTTTGAAACCGCAAGATTTTTTGAAATTAATACCTCACTGAGCGGCTTTGTGAATACCGACAGGTTGCACTATTTCCTCAACGAGAACGTTGCCAGTGACAGTGCTCTTATCGAAGACCTCGAAAAGGTTTATGCGGCCGTGTCAACGAACCTGGAGACCGGCAGGGAAATATGGCTGATGAAAGGCTCCCTGATGCAGGCAGTGTGGGCCTCCATGTCACTGCCCGGCCTGTTTCCGGCAATAAGAAACAATAACCGCTGGCTGGTGGATGGCGGGTTGGTAAACCCCGTCCCTGTCTCGGTCTGCCGTGCCCTGGGTGCAGATATCGTGATCGCGGTTAACCTGAATGGAGATATTGTCGGCAAACACCTCGGCAAGTCCAAAAAAGGAAAAAAACCAACAGATGGTGTGGGTGGAAAACTGACCGACCTGGTGAGGGACTATACCAGTTCGTTGTTTCCAACCTCTAAGAGTAGTGAACAACCGCCCAGTCTGCTGGATGCCATCGCAGGCTCTGTCAATATTACCCAGGACAGGATCACCAGAAGCCGTATGGCGGGCGATCCGCCGGATATCGTACTGGCACCGAAATTGTCACATATCGGTCTCCTGGAATTTTATCGTGCAAGTGAAGCGATCAGGGAAGGTGAGGGCTGCGTACAAAGGATGAAACCGGAGATCGAGCATGTGCTGGGAAGCCTGGCATAGGATCAGGCAGTATGCCCGGATGTGCTGCCGGTGATGATGACAAGCAATCTGTTGCAGGAGACGACGACCAATCGGGGGTATAGCGATGACAATGCACTATCTGGAAATGCCTGACAAAAACGGATACTTCGGCGAGTATGGCGGACAAGTCATTCCGCCAGCACTGGTTGATATCATGAACGATATCAATACTGCCTATGACGAGGTCACGCAAACGGAAGCCTTTCAGACCGAGCTGCGGCAGCTGTATGCAGACTATGTGGGGCGTCCCAGCCCAGTGTACTTTGC
>JAJDNX010000149.1 GCA_022340485.1 Gammaproteobacteria bacterium
GAGTTTCAACTGAAGGCCGATCTGGTCTTGCTGGCAATGGGTTTTGTCCACCCGGTTCACGAGGGCATGCTGCAGGAGCTCGGCGTGGAACTCGATCCACGTGGCAATGTGCAGGCCGATACCGAGCAGTACCAGTCCTCCGTTGACAAGGTATTCTCCGCTGGTGATATGCGTCGCGGGCAGTCGCTGGTCGTCTGGGCAATCCGCGAAGGCCGCCAGTGCGCCCGTGCCGTGGACGAGTTTCTGATGGGCCATTCCGATTTACCCAGATAGTGCGTCACTCTTTTCCCAGACCTGCATTTTTGAATTACGCTTTGCGCCCTTGAAGAGCAAGGTACTTTCTCTTCGGCAAGCAAGAGAAAGTACCTCGTACGAAGGGGAAAAATGAGAAGCCCAATTTAAAAACCTCTCATGGAGCAAAAGATGATAAAAATCACTACTTACCAGAACACCCGTCCCTGCATACAATAGAACCATGCAGCCACTACAAAACGACAGGCTCATCCGTGCCCTGCTGCGTCAACCGGTAGATGTCACCCCTGTATGGATGATGCGCCAGGCGGGCCGCTACCTGCCGGAGTACCTCAGGGTACGCAAGCAGGCCGGCAGCTTCATGGCGCTGTGCACCAACCCGGAACTCGCCTGCGAGGTTACACTGCAACCCATTGAGCGCTTTCCACTGGATGCCGCCATCCTGTTCTCCGACATCCTTACCATTCCCGACGCCATGGGGCTCGGCCTGTACTTTGAGGAAGGCGAAGGCCCGCGCTTTCAAAAGCCGGTGCGTTCAACTGCCAACGTCAATGCGCTGGGCGTCCCGGACCCGGAGACCGAACTGCGTTATGTCATGGATGCGGTTCGCCTGATTCGCACATCGCTTGGCAATCGCCTGCCGCTGATAGGATTCTCCGGCAGCCCCTGGACACTGGCCACATACATGGTCGAAGGTGGATCCACAAAGACCTTCTCACACGTCAAGGGCATGCTTTATAGCGAACCCCGCCTGCTGCACCAGCTGCTGGAAACCGTTGCCACCGCCGTAACCAGCTACCTGAATGCCCAGATCGCCGCCGGTGCCCAGGCAGTAATGATCTTTGATACCTGGGGTGGAGTCCTGACGCCCGAGGATTACCGCGACTTCTCGCTGCAATACATGCAAAAGATCGTTGCCGGCCTGACACGCGAGGCAGAGGGCCTGCGGGTACCCGTGGTGCTGTTCACCAAAGGTGGCTGCCAGTGGCTGGAGATCATGGCGGACACCGGTGCAGATGCACTCGGGCTCGACTGGTCCACCGATCTGGGCATGGCACGCAAGCGCGTCGGTGACCGTGTTGCCTTGCAGGGTAACCTGGATCCTGCCGTGCTCTATGCAACACCCGGAGTGATTCGTGAAAAGGTCGCCCACGTGCTCGCAGAATTTGGCAAGGGCTCGGGGCACGTGTTCAACCTCGGCCATGGCATCACACCGGACGTGAATCCCGAGCATGCCGGCGTGCTGGTCGATGCCGTACATGACCTGAGTGTGCAATACCACCAGTAACAGGTGCCTGTATCGTTACCTGTAGCGAATGACACCGGCAAACAGAGGTGCCTCATAAAAATCGCGTGGCGCTTCACTAGTGTGGTTCCGAGCAGTCCTAGCGCAACTCGCCCAGCAGCGAGGCCATCATCCGCTGTGCCTGGCCACCATAGCCTCCACCGAACATATTGAAATGGTTCAGGATGTGGTACAGGTTGTAGAGGGTCTTGCGGGTCCGGTAACCACTATCAAGCGGCCAGGCGTTATTATAGGCGGCATAAAAGTCGGCCCCGAAACCACCAAACAATTCCGTCATGGCGAGGTCAGCCTCGCGATCTCCATAATATACAGCCGGGTCAAAGAGGGTCGGTTCACCCGTTTGCGTATAGGCATAATTTCCGGCCCACAAATCACCATGCAACAGCGATGCCTGCGGCACATACCCCTCAAACAGGGCTGGCAACTCCTCCAGCAGTTGCTCACCCTGCGACAGGAGCCTTCCTGTAACCCCATTGCGCGCCGCAAGGTCCAGCTGGAACTGTAAACGCTGCAACTGCCAGAACGCGACCCAGTCATCAGACCAGGTATTATCCTGCGGTGTCGCGCCAATGGTATTGGGCCGGTGCCAGCCGTATTGATCACGGCTGATGTGGTGCAGGCTTGCAAGCCCTTCAGCCAGCGCCACCGGGTCGCCGTGACGTCCCAGAGACAGGTACTCCATGACCAGCCAGGCCGAGTGATCATCATGGCCACAGCACAGCGGTGCCGGTACATGCAGTGCAGCACACTGCCGCAGTTCATTCAGGCCAGCGAACTCGGCCATGAACATATCGACACGACTGGCACTGGTGAGTTTTACAAAGTAGTCCGTCTCACCGAACCGAACCCGCTGCGCCTCGTTGATGCAGCCACCACTGACCGCACCCAGTTGCTTCAGGACAGACTGCTGACCGGTTGCAGCGGCAACATCAGCGGCAATATGTTCCCAGAGTGACATGCATCCCCGTTGACTGGTACTGATTCAGGCTTTAAATGGCAGAATTGATGCCGGCACTCAGGTCTGCGGTGAGACGCTCAGTGCAATGCGATCGTGCAGGGGACTGCTGCGCGGGAAATGCGCTCGCAGGAACTCCATCTGGTCGGCAAGGACCCGTCGTCCCTGCAGATAGATATACTCGGCATGGGTCGGCACAAACGGTACTGCCAGCAACTGCATGCCAGCCTGCTCGGGCGTGCGCCCGGCCTTGTGGTTGTTGCAGCGTCTGCAGGCAGTCACCACATTGCTCCAGGTATCCACACCTCCCTGCGTGACTGGCGTCACATGGTCGCGCGACAACTCCGCATGGCGAAAGCGCTCGCCGCAATAGAGGCATACATGTGAATCACGCTTGAACAGTGCCGGGTTATTCAGGGGTGGTGAATAGTAGTCACGAAACTTGCTGAGGGCATGATTGCGCCCGCAGGTCGCAATGATGGAATTGACATCGATCGCACTCCGCTGGCCGGTGCTGGCAGAAATACCGCCATGTACCCGGTACAGCAAAGTACCGCAGGTGTAGGCCACCTGCTGCAGATGGTAGAGACGCACGGCATCCTGGTAGCCGACCCATTCGATCGGCATGCCGGCGACATCTGTTCTCAAAACCTGCTGGTTCAGATCGATCATTACAACACCCTTGGCGTTGCCTCCTGCCAGCTGCGAGTCCCTACAGCGGGCAGTTCATTATCAGCCAAAAGACTATCATGTTGACCAAGGGTGCGCCACAGGACGGCACCTGCAGCAAGGCTGTCTACAGCGGCGCCTGTCCTGCTACTGTGGGAATAGCGTTCCGATACAGACCCTATGTTCCACCAACTGATAGTGACCGCTCCAATCCGCATAGCCCACGACTAGATAATTACGGTCGAGTCTTGTCCTTGCGCAATGCTTTAGGCTACTATTCGCAGCGAAAAACGCACTGCAATTCATAATCACCTGTCAATGTTACTTGCGCCGGGCTAACAGCACGACAAGTCGCATCGGAGGCCTATATGCCGATACGCGTGGCTGTACCCAAAGAGATCTACCCTGGTGAACGCCGCGTCGCCCTGGTCCCCGAAGTCAGCCAGAAAATGGCCAAGCTCGATATCGAGGTGCTTGTCGAAACGGGCGCCGGCAATGCTGCCCATTATCCAGATGCCGCCTTTGCCTCGGCACGTATCGTCAATGATGCCGCCAGCCTTTACGGCGAGGCCGACATTGTCCTGACTGTGCAACCACCCACACCGGAGCTGGTCGAGCAACTGCGCGAAGGCAGCATCCTGATCGGCATGCTGCTGCCCTATCAACGGCTGCAACATGTTACCCGCCTCAGGGAACGCAACATCACCAGCTTTGCCATGGAACTGGTGCCGCGCATCTCACGCGCCCAGAGCATGGACGCACTGTCATCACAGGCCGCCGCCGCCGGTTACAAGGCAGTGATCATGGCCGCCGAACGCTCCGGACGTTTTTTCCCCATGCTGACCACGGCAGCCGGTACCATCCGACCGTCAAAGGTAGTCGTCATCGGTGCCGGTGTCGCGGGTCTGCAGGCCATTGCCACGGCACGGCGTCTGGGTGCAATGGTAGAGGGCTACGATGTACGCGCCGCCACCAAGGAACAGGTGGAATCACTGGGCGCCCGTTTTATCGACATCAAGGTTGCCGCGGAAGGCACAGGCGGCTATGCACGCGAACTGACCGAGGACGAAAAACAGCAGCAGCAGGCCACACTGGCAGAGCATATCGCCGCAGCCAACGTGGTCATCTGTACGGCAGCCCTTCCAGGCAGGCCATCACCCATGATCATTACGACAGCCATGGTCGACTCCATGAAACCCGGAGCGGTGATCATCGACCTCGCCGCCGAGGGCGGCGGCAACTGTGAACTCACCCGTGCCGGCGAGGAGGTCCTGCACAACGGCATCAGCATCGTCGGCCCGCTCAATGTCCCCAGCATGCTGGCAGTCCATGCCAGTGAGATGTATGCAAAAAACCTGTTCAATTTTCTCAGCCCCATGATCAGGGATGGCACGGTGCTGCCAGACTGGGAGGATCCGGTATTTGCCGAGAGCGTACTGACCCACCAGGGTGAAATCCGCCATGCACCCACGCGGGCACAGGTCGAGGGAGAATCTTCATGATTGAAGGTATGACCGCACTCTATATCTTCATGCTGGCCGCAGTTGCCGGTTATGAAATCATTGGCCGAGTACCGGTAATTCTGCACACACCGCTGATGTCCGGCTCCAACTTTGTTCACGGCATCGTACTGGTGGGTGCCATGGTGGCACTGGGGCAGGCCAGTGGCCCGCTGGAACAGGTGGTCGGGTTTATCGGGGTTGCACTGGCTGCAGGCAATGCCGTTGGTGGTTATGTCGTTACTGAACGCATGCTGGAAATGTTCAAGAGCAGCAAAGGCAGCAAGTGATGCATAACATTATACAAATCAGCTACTTCATCGCTGCCTTCCTGTTCATCTTAGGACTCAAGCGCATGAGTTCGCCGGTCACTGCGCGAAACGGTATCGTCTGGGCAGGTATTGGCATGCTGGTCGCCACGCTGATCACCTTCTTCGAACCGGGTATGCAGAATTACCTGCTGATGACAACAGCCATTTTTGTCGGTGGTGTTGCGGCCTTTTGGTCGGGCAAAAAGGTCGCCATGACGGATATGCCGCAAATGATCGCACTCTACAACGGCATGGGTGGCGGCGCAGCGGGTGCCATTGCAGCGGTGGAACTGCTCAAGGGTGAATTCCACTCGCAGACCTTTCTGACACTGGCAGTACTGGGCGCGCTGATCGGCTCAGTCTCCTTTTCGGGCTCACTGGTGGCCTTTGCCAAGCTGCAGGGGCTGTTACGCCGCCCGATGCGCTTCCCCGGGCAGCTGCTGTTCAATACTGCCGTGTTCCTGGTCGCCATCGCCCTGGGTGCCATGCTGATTATTCAGGGTGAATTCACTGGCGGGATCATTCTGATGTTTTTCGCCGCGGCCCTTGCCTATGGCATGTTCATGGCGCTGCCGATTGGCGGTGCAGACATGCCGGTGGTGATTTCACTGTTCAATGCCCTTACCGGTCTGGCCGTCGCCTTTGAGGGTTTCGTCCTCAACAATGCCGCCATGATTATCGCCGGCACCGTGGTCGGCTCCGCCGGTACCCTGCTGACCCAGTTAATGGCCAAGGCCATGAACCGTTCGCTTGGCAATGTGCTGTTCAGTTCATTCGGTAGCAGCGATGCCGCCGGGGCGGACAGCGTGCAAGGCAGCATGAAGCCCATCGACGCTGTCGATGCCGGCGTTATGATGGCCTTCGCCGAGCGCGTAATTATCATCCCCGGTTATGGCATGGCCGTTGCGCAGGCCCAGCACAAGGTTCATGAGCTGATGGAGCTGCTGCTGGCACGCGGTGTCGATGTAAAGTTCGCCATCCACCCGGTTGCCGGTCGTATGCCCGGTCACATGAACGTGCTGCTGGCCGAGGCAAATGTGCCATACGACCGACTCTACGACCTGGACGAGATCAACCCTGCTTTCCCGCAAACCGATGTTGCACTAGTGATCGGCGCCAACGATGTGGTCAACCCGTCTGCACGCACCAACCCCGACAGCCCGATCTACGGCATGCCGATCCTCAATGCAGACCAGGCAAAAAATGTCATCGTCATCAAGCGTGGACAGGGCAAGGGATTCTCCGGCGTCGAGAATGCACTGTTCTATGGTGATAATACCCGCATGCTGTATGGCGACGGCCAGGCCATGATTGGTGAATTGATCGAGGCCGTAAAAGACCTTTGAGGTCGCTTGCCGGTCGCCAGTAGTCTGCAGTGATCACGTCCCTGAAAGGACACCCGTTGCTGCCCCTGTACTTCAGTGCAATAGCCACGCTGTAGAAGCTTCGCTACTCTGTAACCAGTGGCGTTTTCTATACTCCTCCCTCCGTACGCCACCATACGCCTCAAGGACGAGGCGTATTTTCTTTCTGCTCCCCTCCTCATTGCCACGAACCCCAGGCGCCATAGCCACTCGCCGGTGTTATGATGGCGTCCGGCACCGCGCCCGGGCAGAGTCCTGGCAAGTCCCTAAGACATCACCGCAACACGTGTAATCGGGCAAAAACACCTCAAAAACAGGGGTTGCAAAACATCCCGAAACCAGAACGGGAGATGAGGCTTATACACAGCCGACTGGTTGCTGATGTTTTTTCACAACATTGTGGCACAACCAGCATATTAGAAACTTATAATTAACTGTATAACATTGTTTTTTAATGTTAATTTTTTGTGAGTAAAAAAAGGACAATTTAACGACAACACTAGAAAAATAGGGTTTTGAGGCGCTTTACCCCATTTCATCCACAGAGTTATCCACAGCTTTTGTGGATAACAATCGGTACTCAATTAGATGAAGGGCTTAGCTTGGTTTGGTAATAAGATCTATTAACCTTGGGCGCTAAACTCATATGATTTTCTTAAAGAAGCTCATCTTGCTGTCCACGTGAATCCTCTCATCCTGCAAATTGCCGTACCGTCACCGTTGCACCGCAGATTTGACTACCTGCCACCGCTCGATGTTGATGTCACCGTACTGCAACCCGGCATACGGCTGCGCATACCATTTGGACGGCGCACCACCATCGGTGTACTGCTTGCTGTTAGCAATGAATCCGCCATCGATTCCCGTAAACTGAAACGCTCGCTGGAGGTGCTCGACGACAGCCCGGTGATCAGCAGCGATATTCTGGACATGGTGCAATGGGCCAGTGATTACTATCACTACCCCGTCGGCGAGGCCTTTACTGCAGCGATGCCGGCATTACTGCGCCGTGGCCAGCAACCGGCAGGCACCGAGACGACAGGCTGGCAACTGAGCGTTGCAGGCAGCGCAATCGACACGACAACGCTTAGCCATGCCGCCCGCCAGGCACAGGTGATCGCCCTGTTGCGTGCACATCCGCAGGGGCTGCCTCGCAGCGCCATTGACGTTCCTGCCAGCGTCTTGCGCACGCTCGCTGACAAGGGCTGGATCGAGAACTGTAACCTGCGCCACTCAGGCGGCGATCAGACGGTGCTAGCCTCCGCTCACACCCTGAACCCTGACCAGCAGCAGGCGGTAGACACCATCCGCGCACGGCTGGACGGCTTCACACCCTTCCTGCTTGCCGGTGTCACCGGCAGCGGCAAGACCGAGGTGTATCTGGAACTGATCGCAACCACACTGGCGCGTCAGCAACAAGCGCTGCTACTGGTGCCCGAGATAGGCCTGACACCACAGTTGCTGGCACGCTTCCAGCGACGTTTTCAGGTACCCCTGGCACTGCTGCACTCGGGGCTCAGCGACCATGAACGGTTTACCGCCTGGCAACAGGCACGCCGTGGTGAGGCTCCCATCATCATTGGTACCCGCTCGGCGATCTTCACCCCGATGGCGCGACCCGGCCTGATTGTGGTTGACGAGGAACACGATGCCTCGCTAAAGCAACAGGACGGCTTTCGCTATTCCGCCCGCGATCTGGCCGTCTGGCGGGCGCGCCGGCTGGACATACCGGTGCTGCTGGGATCGGCGACACCGTCCCTGGAAAGCCTGCTAAATGTCGAGCAGGGACGCTATACACAACTGGAGCTGCCGGAACGCACCGGCGTGGCACAACAACCGGCATTTCATCTACTCGATGTCCGCAAGCAACCGCTGCAGGATGGATTGTCTGCACCGTTGCTGCAACGGATACGAAAGCACCTCGATGCCGGTAACCAGGTATTGCTGTTCCTGAACCGGCGCGGCTATGCACCCACCCTGATGTGTTATGACTGCGACTGGGTTGCCGAGTGCCAACGCTGTGATGCCCGCATGACCTGGCACCAGCATGACCAGCGGCTGCACTGTCACCATTGCGGCAGCCAGCGAGCAGTGGATAGCATCTGCCCGGCATGCCATGGCAGCGAGCTGCACCCGCAGGGCCAGGGTACGGAGCGTGTCGAGCAGGCGCTGCGGGAACATTTTCCAGACATCAGGCAGGTGCGCATCGACCGTGATACCACCCGCCGCAAGGGTGAACTGGACCGCCTGCTGGAGCAGGCACGCAACGGTGAGGGCCGCCTGTTACTCGGGACCCAGATGCTCGCCAAGGGACACCACTTCCCGAATGTCACCCTGGTCGGTATTCTCGATGCCGATCACGGCCTGTTCAGCACCGATTTCCGCGCCAGCGAACGCATGGCACAGCTGATTGTGCAGGTGGCCGGGCGCGCCGGGCGCCACGAGCGTCCCGGCGAGGTGATCATCCAGACCTGCCATCCGGATCACCCGCTATTGCAGTTGCTGGTCAAGCAGGGCTACCCGGCGTTCGCCCGTGCGGCCCTGGCCGAACGCAGGGCTGCGCAAATGCCCCCCATGAGCAGCATGGCGCTGCTGCGCGCCGAGGCTTCGGCTGCTGACACCGCGATGGAGTTTCTGGCCTCCGTGGCGAAACGCATTCAGGCGGCCGGTGTCCGCTCCGTCGAAGTCTGGGGGCCGGTACCGGCGACCATGGAACGCCGTGCCGGTCGCTATCGCGCCCAGCTGATGCTGCAGTCAGGGCAGCGTGGCGAGCTGCAGCGCCTGCTGAGCGGTCTCGTCCGGCAACTGGAAACGGCAAAAGAGGCACGCCGGGTGCGCTGGTCTGTGGACGTCGACCCGGCTGATACCTATTAACCGTCCATTGCAGTTGCAAGATGGCCAACGAGCGGGATAATAGGCGACCCGTTTACCGGCAACCCGGATACAATGCAGGAGCGGATCGTATCCGCGAAGATTGTCGCGCCACGATCACGGATGCAAACCGCTACTGTGGCGCCATTACGCACTTGAAAACACAGCTCACAAAACTACTGAATGATGCCGTTGCCACCTTGCAGGCCGAGGGCACGTTGCCTGCCGAACTGGCTCCCGAGGTAATGATCGAGCGCACCCGCGACCGCGCACACGGTGACTACGCCAGCAACCTGGCCCTGATGCTGGCAAAACCCGCACGCTGCAAACCACGTGAGATTGCGGAAAAGCTGGTCGCTGCCATTGACCCGGACGAGCAGCTGCAAAAGATAGAAATTGCCGGCCCGGGCTTCATCAATTTCTTCCTCGACAACCAGGCGTGGCACTCTGTCATCGATGATATCCTCGCTCAGGGCGATCTCTACGGCCGCAGTGACTACGGCAAACAGCGTCGCATCCAGGTGGAGTTCGTATCCGCCAACCCGACCGGACCACTGCATGTGGGCCATGGACGTGGTGCCGCCTACGGTGCCGCGGTGGCCGACCTGCTGGCTGCCATCGGCTACAACGTACACCGCGAGTATTATGTCAACGATGCCGGCCGGCAGATGGACATCCTCGCGGCCAGTGTCTATCTGCGCTATCTCGAACTGTGTGGCGCAACGCTCACCTTCCCGGCCAACGGTTACCAGGGCGACTATGTGTGGGACATCGCTGCCAGCCTGCACCGTGCCCATGGCGAGGCTTTGCAACACCCGGTCGAGGCTGTCTTTCAGGATGTCCCGGCCGATGAACCAGCCGGTGGTGACAGGGAAGCACACATCGACGCTATTATCGCTCGTACCCGCACCCTGCTGGGACAAATACGCTACCGGCTGGTCTTTGATGAGGGTCTGAATGCCATTCTCGGCAACATCCGGCAGGACCTGGAAGAGTTCGGCGTACGCTACGATGAGTGGTTCTCGGAGCGTTCACTGTCCGATAACCGGTCTGTGGAAGCGGCAATAGAACGCTTGCAGAGGAGCGGTCACGTCTACGAGAAGAACGGCGCCCTGTGGTTCATGTCCACCGACTTTGGTGACGAGAAGGACCGTGTGATTGTGCGCGACAACGGCCAGAGCACCTACTTTGCCTCGGACATTGCCTACCATGCGAACAAGCTGGAACGCGGCTATGACCGCGTCATCGATATCTGGGGTGCCGACCACCACGGTTATGTGCCACGGGTTAAAGCTGCCCTCAAGGCACTGGGTGATGACCCGGACCGTCTGGATGTACTGCTGGTGCAGTTTGCGGTCCTCTACCGTGGCGGCGAGAAGGTACAGATGTCGACGCGTTCCGGGGAATTCGTCACGCTGCGAGAACTGCGGCGCGAAGTCGGCAATGATGCCGCACGTTTTTTCTACGTGATGCGCAAGTGCGAGCAACACATGGACTTCGACCTTGATCTTGCCAAATCACAGTCAAACGATAACCCCGTGTACTACATCCAGTATGCACATGCACGGGTCAGGAGCGTATTCCGGCAGCTGCAGGAAAAGCACCTCAACTGGGACCGTGATGCCGGCAGCGAAGGACTGTCCATCCTGCTGGAGAGTCATGAACAGGATCTGATCATCAGTCTGTCGCGTTACCCCGAGGTCCTGGAAACAGCGGCCATCCATCATGAACCGCACCAGCTGACACATTATCTGCGTGAACTGGCCAATGATTTCCACACCTATTACAACGCCCACACCTTCCTGGTCGATGATACGAAAGTACGCAATGCGCGCCTCAACCTGATCGAGGCTACCCGGCAAGTCATCGAAAATGGCCTCGGGCTGCTGGGTGTTTCTGCCCCGGACACCATGTAATGCCGCGCGACTACAAACACAGAGCCGATCAAGGCAGGAAACGCAGCACGTTGTCACCCTGGGTCGGCGTCTTTGCCGGTCTGCTGATTGGGCTGTTTGTCGCCTTCCTGGTCTACATCAAGTCGCAGTCTGAACCTCGTGAACCAGTCTATGTACAGGAGACCCTGCCACCCGCGACGGCTGCCGCCCCGGAGGAAGCTGTCGCAACGCCAGAGGATGAGCCCGAAGCGACATCCGCGCCACCAAAGCCACGCTTTGATTTTTATACCTTGTTACCGGAGATGGAGGTCGTCATCCCCGAAGAGGAGATTACCGGGAACCTGAAGCAGACGGCACCTGCGGTCACCACGCCAGCGGTTACCGCACCCGACGTCGGCAGCACTCCAGTGCAACCGGCTGCTCCAGCCGTGGCGGCAACGCCAAGACCGGCCCCGCCAGCCGCACCACCGGCAGCGGCAGCAGCCGCTCGCTACTTCCTGCAGGTAGGTTCCTTTCGCAGTAGCGAGCAGGCCGAACGTTTCAAGGCAGAACTGGGTATGCTGGGCATGCAGACCAGCATTCAAAAGGTCACCATCAATAACACCGACACCTACCACCGTGTACGTGTGGGTCCCTTCAGCACCCTGGATGAGCTGGACAGGACGCGTCAGCGTCTCAAAAAACAGGGTATCGACAGCACCCCGATCAAGGTACGGGGCTAACTCCTGTAGCGACGGCAAGCCGCTACCGCGTTTGAAACACCGTCAGCTGCGGCTTGCCGCTGCGAAAATCACTCACATCGGATCCGGGTACACCTCAAAGGTCTGCCTGAGTATGAGGGTATCCTGGTAGGACAACTCGATAATCCATTCGCCGCTAACCAGCTCGTCGGGTTCATCGAAAAAATAGGTATAGTTGAACACCTGTACATCATCTGCATCGGACGGGTACAGCGGTTGGGTACGCGTGTAGGTACGGCTGCCGGTTTTTCCCGTTGCAGTCCTTTGCGGCCGGATCACTGTCAGTGTGGCCGGCTTACCCAAGGGCATCCCGTAGACATCGGCAAACACTTCCAGGCCATGCCCGATCCTGGCCGGGATGCGATTGCCCTTGATGCGCGCCACGCTGAAGTCCTCCCAGCGATAGCCATTTTCGGATTCTTCACTGCGGATCAACTCGCCACCTTTTCGAATCACGTGTGCCGCATAATAACTGCCAGGATGATAACCTGGTGCTGACTGTACCTGGGAACACGGCAGCAACAGCATGATGCAAATGACCCCGTAACGGTATAGCTTGTGTACTCTCATAGCTGCCTTCCCCCTTCATTCCCTTAGCCCATCTGCGGCACGGTCGGGAATATCGTGCATCGGCGGATTATAGCCTTGAGGTCCAGACGACGGGATTATGCTCTATGGGAAGTCATCGAGGCACTCCCGCTCCCCGCATACGGGCTGATACCTGAATCAGTAACTGTGATACATAAACTTTTCATTCTGGTTTATAATCCGCCGGCTCTGGTCGCGCCTTCGCCTCACCGGGATGGATTGCACCAGACGTGGACTACCGGCACCTCTGCTGTGTCCCGAATTGCGGTACCGATGCACCGCCCAGATAACGACCAGAACCCCTAATAGAAGAGTAGCAGCATTATGACTGATTTAAGCAATTACAGGAATATCGGAATCTTCGCACACGTGGATGCCGGCAAGACCACCACCACGGAACGCATTCTGAAGCTGACCGGTAAAATCCACAAAACCGGAGAGGTGCATGATGGCGAGGCCACCACCGACTTCATGGAACAGGAACAGGAGCGCGGCATTACCATCCAGTCAGCGGCTACCAGTTGCCAGTGGAAGGGGCATCGCCTGAATATTATCGATACACCCGGACACGTTGACTTTACCATCGAGGTATACCGCTCACTGAAGGTGCTTGACGGTGGCATCGGCGTGTTCTGCGGGTCCGGTGGGGTAGAGCCACAATCCGAGACCAACTGGCGCTATGCCAACGAATCCGAAGTTGCACGGGTAATTTTCGTCAACAAGCTGGATCGCATGGGCGCAGATTTCTACCGCGTGGTGAAACAGGTCGAGACGGTGCTCGACGCCAAACCACTGGTGATGGTGCTGCCGATCGGTGTGGAAGACGAATTCAAGGGTGTCGTCGACCTGCTGACCCGCAAGGCCTGGATCTGGGATGACTCCGGCGATCCTGCCGCCTATGAAATCCAGGAGCCGCCGGCGGAGATGGCCGCTGCGATCGAGGAATGGCGCGAGAAGCTGATCGAGACGGCCGTGGAACAGGATGACGACGTCCTGGAGCAATATCTGGAGGGCAACGAACCGTCCATGGAAGAACTCAAACGCTGCATCCGCAAGGGCACCATTGCACTGGCCTTCTTTCCGACCTATTGTGGCTCGGCCTTCAAGAACAAGGGTATCCAGCTGGTCCTGGATGCAACCGTCGATTTCCTGCCCGACCCTACAGAGGTCACGCCGCAACCGGAAGTCGATCTGGAAGGTAACGAGACCGGCAAGTTCGCCATCGTAGACCCTGACCGGCCACTGCGTGCGCTGGCATTCAAGATCATGGACGACCGCTTTGGTGCGCTGACCTTTATCCGCATCTACTCCGGCCGGCTGGAGAAGGGCTCGACGGTGCTCAACACCTTCACCGGCAAGACCGAGCGTATCGGCCGAATTGTGGAGATGCACGCCAATTCCCGCGAGGAACTCAACGGCGCCCAGGCGGGTGATATCGTTGCGGTCATCGGCATGAAGAACGTGCAGACCGGCCACACCCTGTGCGACCCCAAGGATCCTGCCACCCTGGAACCGATGGTGTTCCCGGACCCGGTGATATCCATTGCCGTGGCACCCAATGACAAGGGCGCGGCCGAAAAGCTGGGTATTGCCCTTGGCAAGATGATCAAGGAAGACCCGTCATTCCGTATGGAGACCGACGAGGACAGCGGCGAAACCATCCTCAAGGGCATGGGCGAACTGCATCTCGACATCAAGATCGACATTCTGCGTCGCACCCATGGCATCGACGTAACTGTCGGCAAGCCACAGGTAGCCTATCGTGAAACCATCACCCAGCGCGTTGAAGACAGCTACACACACAAAAAGCAGACCGGTGGTTCCGGGCAGTTCGCGAAAATTGATTACGTCATCGAACCGGGTGAACCGGGCAGCGGTTACGCATTCGAATCAGCGGTGACAGGTGGTACGGTACCGCGAGAATTCTGGCCGGCCGTGGACAAGGGCTTTCAGAAGAGCATGGAAAAGGGAGTTCTCGCGGGCTTTCCCTGCCTCGACTTCAAGGTGACACTACTGGATGGTGGCTATCACCCGGTCGACTCATCCGCCGTCGCCTACGAACTGGCCGCTGGCGCCGCCTATCGGCAGAGCATGCCGAAGGCCGGCCCGCAACTGATGGAACCGATCATGAAGGTCGATGTGTTCACCCCGGAAGAACAGGTCGGTGATGTCATCGGTGACCTCAACCGCCGCCGCGGGATGATCAAGTCACAGGAACCGGGCGCCACCAATGTTCGCATCAAGGCCGAATGCCCGCTCAGCGAGATGTTCGGCTATATCGGTGACCTGCGCACCATGACTTCCGGCCGTGGGCAGTTCACCATGGAATTCCTGCACTACATGCCCTGCCCCAAGAACGTCGCAGATGCTGTCATCAAGGAAACACTGGAGCGTGAAGCCAGAAAATAGTCTGTTCCTGCAACACCTGCCTTCCTGCACACAACGACGGCGCCTCACAGGCGCCGTTTTGTATCTCTTCCTCATTACCCGCAGGGACAAGAAGGTCTCAAACGACCGGCGTTCGAAGCAAAAAGCCCGTACCCTCAACTTTGCCCCGAACGGCATGTCATGGCTTCGACGAAGGAGTCTTAGATAATATAATAGGCAACCACGTAGCTAAGCCGTTAGACTAGCCAGTGCTGCCCGTTTTGCATCGGTCCTGCAACACCAGGGCATACAGGATATTCCGGCTACCCAGCATCGTTCCACGCATTCCATCTATTTCAGGCACCGCCTATGACTACCGACACGGTAACAGCGTTTACCCAATTGCCGCTGCAGCCCCCCCTCCTCAAGGCACTGGATGAAGTGGGTTATGAAACCCCGTCCCCCATCCAGGCACAAACGATTCCACTGTTGCTGCAAGGCAAGGACGTGCTGGGACAGGCACAAACCGGCACCGGCAAAACCGCGGCATTTGCACTGCCGATATTGTCCGGCCTTGAGATCAGCCGGAAAGACCCGCAGGCGCTGGTACTGGCTCCCACGCGTGAACTGGCGATCCAGGTAGCCGAGGCCTTCCAGAAATATGCCCGGCACCTGCAGGGCTTTCACGTGTTACCCGTTTATGGTGGTCAGGATTACCGCGGACAGATCCATGCCCTGAAGCGCGGTGTACATGTGGTCGTGGGCACGCCCGGGCGCGTCATGGACCACATGCGTCGTGGCACCCTGTTGCTGAACAAGCTGAAGGTCCTGGTACTGGATGAGGCCGATGAAATGCTGCGCATGGGCTTCATCGACGATGTGGAATGGATACTCGAGCAAACCCCGGCACACAGGCAGATCGCCCTGTTCTCGGCGACCATGCCAGCGCAGATCCGCCGTATTGCCGAGAAACATTTACAGGCCCCCGAACAAATAACCATCCAGACCAAAACCTCCACGGTGGAGACCATACGCCAGCGATTCTGGCCGGTGAGCGGGCTACATAAACTGGATGCACTGACCCGTATCCTGGAAGCCGAGCCCTTTGATGGCATGCTTGTTTTCGTGCGCACCAAAACTGCCACCCTGGAGCTATCGGAAAAACTGGAAGCCCGTGGCTATGACACGGCGCCACTCAACGGGGATATTCCGCAGAACCAGCGTGAGCGTACGATTCAGCAATTGAAAAATGGCCAGCTCGACATACTGGTTGCCACGGATGTCGCAGCACGCGGTCTCGACGTGGAACGCGTTAGTCACGTCGTCAATTACGATATCCCCTATGACACGGAAGCCTATGTACACCGGATCGGGCGCACCGGGCGTGCCGGTCGCAAAGGCGATGCCATCCTGTTCGTCGCGCCTCGTGAACGACATCTGCTCAATGCCATTGAAAAGGCCACCCGGCAGAAGATCGACCTCATGGAACTGCCTTCTACCGAGCTGATCAATGACCAGCGCATCGCCAGGTTCAAACAGCGCATAACTGACACCCTGGCGAATGAAGAGCTCGGTTTGTATGCCCAGCTGATCGAGCAATACCGGCAGGAACACAATGTACCGGCACAGGAAATTGCCGCCGCGCTGGCCCGGCTGCTACAGGGCGATACCCCTCTTTTGATACCGCACAGGGCACAGCGCAAGGCAGTCAGCAGCTACCGCAAGGATGCTGGCCAGGCGAGCGCAAAACCGGCGCGCAAGACAGAGGCGCGCGCAACAGGAAGAGAGTCTTCGCCTGAAGCAGGAAAGCAACGTTGCCGCATTGAAGTCGGGCGCAGACATAAAGTCAAACCCGGCAATATTGTCGGCGCCATCGCCAATGAAGCGGGCATCGACAGCAAACAGATTGGCCGCATCTCGATTTACGAGGACTACAGCCTGGTTGATCTACCTGCAGGCCTGCCCAAGGCTGCTTTCAACACCCTGAAAAGGGCCCGGATCGCGGGCCAGCAACTGAACATCGTACCCGTGGGCAGCGAGGCATCGCCTGGCAAAGCGGCCGGACATCCTGCCAACATTGGTGACCGTCCGGTCAGAAAAAGAGTCCAGACAAAAGCCAGCACGGGCGAGCGCCCGGTCAGAAAAAGAGTCCAGCCCAAAGCAGGAACAGGCGAGAACCCGTCAAGAAAAGGAGTCAAGCCCAAAGCAAGGCCGAAAAAAGTCAGCAAGAATAAGGCACGGAAGCAAAAACCTGTCAAAACAAGATGGTAACGGCCTGGTTATTCGGCGCAACATGATGACTGCATCGTTGCGGTCACTGCAAAGCTGCAGAACCGTATGCGGCGCGCTTATTTCAGAAACACCACCGCGACCAACGCTACGGACCTGCCAAGAGACCTGGCAAAGGCAGTGCATGTCATGCTAGTGCTTCGTTGCATGCCGGGTTAAAAATTTATCGAGGTGATCGGCAAATGATTTTCGATCACTCTGGCTTAGTGCCGCTGGACCACCGGTATCGACTCCACTGGCCCGCAGTGTATCCATAAAATTTCTCATCGTCAGGCGCGCTCTGATATTGTCAGCCGTATATAGCTCGCCACGAGGATTGAGGGCATGTGCGCCCTTCGCAATCACCTCTGCCGCCAGCGGAATATCAGCAGTAATGACAAGGTCGCCGGCGACTATCCGCTTGACGATCTCGTTATCAGCAACATCAAAACCGGATGCGACCTGCATAAAAGTGATACAGCGTGACGGTGGTATGCGCACCACCTGGTTGGCCACGAGTGTCAGCTGCACGCCGGTACGCTCTGCCGCCCTGAACAGGATCTCCCTGATCACAGCTGGACAGGCATCCGCATCCACCCATATTTTCATTTCACGGTACTGCTGCTTGCATAAGATCTATCATCCTGACCACCGGAGAGTGACCGCTTTATTGTTTCAGCCAATGATGATCGATACCCCGAGCAGCAGCGGGGTGAGTATGGCTACGGCGACATTCGCACCAAGATAACGTGGAAACTTTCCAATATTTTCTCCGTATTTTATGGCGCCGAACAGGGAGAAAAACGCCAGTGGCATGGGCAGCAGGGCGATCAGGCCCAGCACCGGCAGGTAGCCTGCCAGGACATAGCTTATGATGACCACGGTAGTTGCCAGTGCAAAAAGTCCGTACCCCATGTTGCTGCGATTAACCCCGTAGGCAATGGGAAAGTGCCTGCGCCCAACTCGGCTGTCAGCCTGAATGTCGGGATATTGATTCAGCAACAACAGGTTGTTGACCAGAAAAAAAGGCACCACGGCAACCAGCCAGGAGAGCAGCACATATTCTCCCTGCAGTACATACTGGGTACCTACAACCATAAGGAACCCGAAACCGATTCCGGGTGCTACCAGGCAGAGCAGCGGATGTTTGTTAATCCATTGCGTGTAAGCAACGACCAGGAACAGGCCAACAAGGCCTATCGGGACAATGCCTGCACCGTACTGCCAGACGAAGAAACCGCCAATCAGTACAGTTGCCAGCAGGGAGATGCTGCCAACTGCAAACACAGCACCCGCCATCCGGGGATTCCCGGGCAGCGCTCCACTGCCGCCACTGAAGGGTGTTCTTGTCGTTGTAAGGTCCAGACCGCTTTTGAAATCCAGATACTCGTTCAGTGCATTCGCACTGATATGCGCCAGCAAAGCGCCAAGCATTGCCAGTGCCAGCAGCAACAGACTGACAGCGGCATGATTCGCGGCCACGGTGCTAGCACCCAAAAACACACTCACCGGTGTCAGCACCAGAAAAGGGAGCCTCATTGACTGGATGACTGTTTTCAATTTCATTCGTCGGGATCGCTCTGCTTGATGCAGCTGTTGTCATTTCCTCCTGGCGACCACGGCAGATGTGAACCGCAGGAGTCCTGCCAATCGACAGGGGCAAAGCTCAGGCCTTCAGACGGGAATCGCATCGGCACCCATGTAGCTCGCCTTACCGGGCACTATCAGGCGAAAGGTTAGCATTGGAAACCTTCTGGATATACCGCTTTCTGAGCAATTCTGTTCTCTTCCTGTTCACCCCCATATCGCTGTGACCTACCCTGGACGACGAGCGAAGGTGGATCACCTTTCCCCTGGAATCGACCCTTATTTCCAGATCATCCACAAACCCGAAAATGGCAGATGAAAAGGTAGCCGCAAGATAATCATCACTCTCTGCCTCAATACGGCCACCCATCTCCCGGATCACATCCTTGAGGACGTGCACTGCAGCCGCGCGATCATCATCGAGAATAGCGAGCGGCTCAATGAGATGCGCGGCATCCTCACCTTGTTCACTGTTGACACAGTTCGGCTTGTCCGGACAGTTCGGCAATCTGCCAGCGACCAGACCCGGGGCCTTACCCGATTTTGACAGCACCCCGAGAATGAGGAACAGCACAATAAAGGCCACGACCAGCAGTGACAGGCTAATCAGGGCGGTCTTCACTGCTGTTTCTCAAAGCGACAGGTAGTTCGCGACAAAGTCTGCATCCTTGTCTCCGCGGCCAGACAGGTTAACAAGTATCGTTTCATCACCCGACATGTCTTTGGCGATCTTCATGGCATGGGCAACGGCATGGGCGCTTTCCAGTGCCGGGATAATGCCTTCCAGCCGGGAAAGCTGCATGAAGGCATCGAGACACTCGTGATCATCGATGGTTACATAATCAACACGCTTGATATCCTTGAGATAACAATGCTGCGGTCCCACGCCTGGGTAATCGAGGCCGGAGGCAATGGAGTAGACAGGCAGGGGATTCCCCTCCCGGTCTTGCAGGTTATAGCATGCAAAACCGTGAATGGCTCCTTTGGTCCCGAGGGTAAGGGTGGCTGCATGGTCAGGAGTATCCAGCCCCTTGCCTGCAGGTTCCACGCCAATCATCCTGACCGTCTCGTCATCGAGGAATGCGGTAAACAGGCCCATGGCATTGGAGCCGCCGCCAACGCAGGCGATCAAAACATCCGGCAATTTGTTTTCTTTTGCCAGGAATTGTTCCCTGGCCTCCTTGCCAACGATGCTTTGAAAGTCACGTACAATTTTTGGGAACGGGTGGGGGCCGACCACCGAACCGATTGCATACAGGTAGTTCACAGGATCTTTCAGGTATTCTTCAAAGGCGCTGTCAACCGCATCCTTGAGTGTCCTTGTGCCGCGTGACACTGGCACGAGCTTGCAGCCCAGTATTTTCATCTTGGTCACATTGGGATGCTCTTTCTCAATATCGATTTCACCCATGTGTATTTCGCATTCTATACCGACCAGGGCACAGGCCGTGGCCAGGGCCACGCCATGCTGACCTGCACCGGTCTCCGCCAGTACCTTGGTTTTTCCCATGTGCTTGGCAAGCAGGGCCTCGCC
>JAJDNX010000152.1 GCA_022340485.1 Gammaproteobacteria bacterium
CTAACGTATACATTCCATTATTCGCAAAATTGTAACGCTGCCGATCGGTTAATCAGTCGTCGGCTGGACAAAGGACTCCAGCTCGGTACCGAACGCTGCTACCTCATCCAATAGCCTGTTTTTCTGATCGTCCGCCGGCACCTCGGTCCGTAATTGCTCGATCTCGGCGTAAAAATCCGTGAAAGTGAAATACCCTGATTCCCCGTCGACCAGGCGGGCACGGCAATGTTCCAGCCACTGTGCCTGCTCGTCGGCGCTGAGCGTTTCAGGGTAATTACGCGCCCGATAACGAAACAGCATCTCCGGAAGACGCTTATCCGTAAGGCTCCAGCTTTGCGTGCCAAGCTCGTATGGATCGGTATCGTGAATCGCATTCATCAGTGCCTTGTCACTGTCATTGAAGAACCCGCCGGCATAGATCATCAGATCCGGATCGGTAACTGGCTCGAATTCGCGCGGTTCGAATATTTTGGCTATTTTCTGCTGGATTTCCTTGCGCGCATGGAGCAGTGTCTGGCGGTTGCGCTTGCCCCTGACGAGATCGATTCGAAGCTGTTTCGCGGCATCGCCGGTGAGGGTGGACGTCGGGGCGATAACCGGACACTTGTTGATCAGAACCTGCTTGAGCGCCGGGCGTTCAACATTTTCGGGCAGATCCTCGTTTGCGGTGTACAATCGTTCCAGTAGCGTTTTCGCCCCCAGATCGAGCAGCAATGCCGGGTCCTGCGCAAGGTCGAAGACAATGATACTGTTCTTGTTGGTCGGGTGGGAGGCAATCGGTACCACCAGGCGGGTATTGCCGTGGTTGCTGGCGTACATCCCCGACGTATGCAGGATCGGTGTCATATCCTTCAGATCGACGTGCTTGAGGACTTCCTGCTTGCGCCGCAGCCGGTAGAGAAAATCATAGAGCTTCGGTTGCTTTGCCTTGATCAGCTTGGCGATCGCAATGGTGGCGTAGACGTCGGACAGGGCGTCGTGTGCCTGTTCATGGGCAATACCATTCGCAACGGTGAGTTCCTCCAGCCGGAAGCTGGGCCGATCGGCATCTGTGCGGCGCGGCCAGACAATACCTTCCGGGCGCAGATCATGGCAGGCGCGCACCATGTCGATGATGTCCCAGCGTGAATTGCCATTCTGCCACTCCCGAGCGTAGGGATCGTGCAGGTTACGGTAGAGGGTATTGCGTGTTACCTCATCATCAAAGCGTAGCGAGTTGTAACCGACACCACAGGTCCCGGGCTGTGATAACTCCGCCAGAATACGGGCGATAAACTCGGCTTCCGGCAGGCCTTGCTTCAGCGCCTGTTGTGGAGTAATGCCGGTAATCAGCGACGACATCGGGTGCGGCAGGGTATCCGGTGCCGGCCGCGCCATGATATTCAGCGGCTCGCCGGCGATGTTGAGGTCCTCATCGGTGCGGATGCCGGCGAATTGCACCGGCCGGTCGCGCGCTGGATCCAACCCGAAGGTCTCGTAATCGTGCCAGTACAGCGTGTTCTGTGTCATTGGCAGGCCCATAAGAAATGCCGGCAGAACCCTACCACAGGAGGCTGGCCAGGGACAGACCAGGATTCCTGGAGCATCGCATCCGATGCTCCGAGGCAGGTGTGCAAATTTCGCGGCCGAATAGGGCGCATGTGGCTTGGGAACAAAGAGATCGCAACTGGGAACCTGCTTCCCGGCAATAACCGCAACAGGGGTTTTGACAGGATTGTCGTAGATATAAGCCACCTGATCATGTCTGAGCCGCGTTTGCTGGCTGATATAGAGGTTGCGATCTTCTTAAGTCCACGCGCAATCAATGGGGGCAAAGCATGGTTTGGATCGTGAGAGCAAACGAGTCTATCCCCATTGATGCTCGCACAGGCCTAGTAGGATTGGCAGGTTTCATACAATATCTCTACCGCCTCATGGTCTCTGCCGAAAGTGCAACTGACTTCATGCTGATGTTCGAAGTACTTTCCTGTGTGTTGGCCTCCCGTCTCACCGACTGCCAGCCATACCGGGGTTTCTGCTCCAGAGTCCGGTGATTGATGTCCCCCGAAACCGAGACTATTGCTCAACGTGGAGTTGACATCGCCAGGGTGGCATGCGTTGACCGTGATGCCAAGCGGCTGGAGTCGTCGTGCGAAGGCGACGCTCAGCATTCTGTCAGCCTGCTTGGATTGCCGGTAGGCGGCATCGTTGTTATAAGGCCGCTTTCTGAATTCGAGATCTCCGAGAACGAGTCCTCCGGCCCAGTAGCTGGCCACGTTGATGATCCGCGCGTCCGATCCGTGCCTGAGATGTTCGCTAAGAGCATCGATCATCCAGAAGTACCCCAGCACATTTGTAGCAAATTGCATTTCAATGCCTTCTGCCGTCTGCATGCGACGACGCGGCGCGATGGCGGCGTTATTGATCAACACGTCAAGCGGGCCTTCCCAACGATTTGCCAATGCCTGAACCGAAGCTCGCAGCGACAGGTCAGTCAGTTCATAGCGAACATTCGGGTTTCCGGTTGCTCGTGAAATGCCGTCTGCGCAGCGGGCCGCCTTGTCCTCATCGCGGCATATGAGCACGACTTCCTGACCGGGGATCTCGGCAAGTTGACGCGCGATAGCCGTACCGATGGCTCCGCTGGCGCCGGTTACTGCGACAATGCGTCGACGGCTGTGCTCCTCTTTGACCATATGCACAATGGTAAGACAGGTCCTGTATGCAGTGGAATAACCGTATAGCGGCCGGGGGACCGGGCACTGGCAGCTATCGGCCTCAGCCACGGTACGCTGTCTATCCGCTGGTGAGGAATCAGCCCGGGGTGACAGCCATCACGATATCCCATGAGGCGGTGAAATCGATATTTGCTGTGCCAGATTGCCTGAATTCTGTTGTCACCAGATGACGATAGGCTTCAGGAACACGCTGGTAGAGAAAGTCACTCGCGTTACGGGGATCGCCTGCAACATAGAGCTGGGTGGTAAAGGGTTTTTCACTTGCGGGGAATACGACAACGTGGATGTGGGGTGTTCGTCCGGGATACGGCACCGGTCGGATTGTCCGGAATCGGTACCGACCAAGCTTGTCGCTGATAGTGTGCCCGATACCCTGAAATGCCGGGTCGATCGGGCGGTCACCCGAATCACGGGGATGCCGATAGCGGCCGTTGATGTCGCACTGCCAGATTTCGATGCGTAAACCGCCTAGCGGCAGCCCGTTCTGATCGAGGATACGGCCATCCAGATCAGTGATCTGGCCCGATGCCGTCTGTTCCTGCCCTGCAACGTGCGTCAGATCGTTGTCATCATCCAGTGGCAATTCCACCGGATAGAAGGGGCCGGCCGACTGGCGTGGGGTAGGGCTTTGCAAGGTAGCCGCTACGGGTACGGTATGCATGGCCAGTAAACTGGTGGTGCCCTGAAGAAATCGCCTGCGCGTAATTTTGTGCATTTTTCGACTCTGAAAAGCGTTATTGTCTCAGACCTGTGAAACTGTCAGGGGTTCAGCGCTACTTTACGGAATATCCATAGGCTTTGGTAGCGGGTGTTCTTCGTCCGGTTGCCTTGATGATGAAGTCTCACCCATGATTTCACCCTGCTGTATTCGATGAGGGTTCACTAAATACGGTTCAATTTTTCTTATGCGCATGCTTCTAGTGCAATCTGCTTTGCGCAGTTGCAATCATTCTTGCCACTTCCTGGGAAATTCCCCAGAATCGGACAAGCCAACAATCGACGACCAGATGGTTCTGTTCGCCAGGATGTTCTTTAGATTGTCCCGTTAAGGCCTGCATGCCCGGCTTGCTGGCCAGTGCCAGGATACAGAATCCGTGCTCTCAATCCCGTTGCTACGAGCAGTCATTGGCATCGACACAATGTGCCTGTGATTTGCTCATGCGTGCAAGCAGTCGATCGAGGATGTGTGCATTGACGTGCAGGATGAGGTCGCCGGAGTTCTCGAAGACCAGCTACGGGGCCCCGTCGGTACCCCTTTGCTCAGAGGCGGCGCAAATCCAGGCAGTAATCACTGACGGCTTCGGCCGGCGGGCTGACTTCATCGGGCGCCTGGTCCTGTGAGATCTTTTCGACTACGAAGCGCTCGGCGATGCGCCTTCGCGATTCCTCGAGGCTATCCGGCAGACCGTCATAGGGTTTGCCCTCGGGCTGCCAGTCGTGCAGGGTGCAACGCAGCCCGTTTCCATCAGCGGGCGGCAGAAGATAAAACACGATGGGTGTTAGCGCACCGATGCCCGGATGTAGCCCCACCCAGGGTACGAAAGCGCGATAGCGCAGGCCGGTGATCATGACCACACCGTTATCGTCCTGCTCCCTGCGCAGCGGCACCCGGTAATTGCCTGCCAGCAGACGCCAGCCGTTGAGGTCCGTATCCCGATCTCCGCAGGTACGCAGTGTCAGTTGCAGGCGCTTGGTGCTGGCATCGACCAGGCGCGAACCGCCCGCCTGCTCGGCGCTATCACCCAGCAGTGGCCAGAATTCGATTGCCAGGTCTATATCGAGCCGGCAACCGCCCAGCTCGGCATCACCGACATGGCGCCAGTTATCGGTGCAGAGTCGCTGTGTTATCGGCTCGCCCAGGCCCAGGCCGGCACATTGGAGGTCATCAAGCACCATGTGCAGGTCCTGCAAAAGGTAGAAGGGCAGTGCAAAGCGGTCGTGCAAACGGCTGCCCCACTCGATCAGTGCCTGGTGTGATTCCTGCCTGGCAAGCATCACCGCCAGTGCACGCAGCATCGCGGCGATCGCCGCCGCTGATTCCGCATCCATGGTCATGCGAAAGGCGCGAAACTCAACCAGGCCGAGGCAGCCGCGTCCCGTCAGGTACGGATTCCACAGCTTTTCGATGTTGATCTCGCTGCGATGCGCGTTGCCCGAGGTGTCGACAAGGAACGGGCTCAAGCTGCGCCAGATAAATTCGGGCGCCGGCGCGGTCAAGGTGGCCAGATGCTGTAACGCGACCTGCAGTTCGCTGAAGGATTCGAGCACGTTTTCATCGGTGCGTGGCGACTGGCTGTGGCTGCCGACGTACACCGGCGCAAACCAGTAGGACAACGAGGGGTGATGATTCAGATAAACGATCAGGCGCGAAAGCAGTTGCGGTGCGACGAAAAACGGGCTGTGCTCTGCACTGGGACCACCCAGCGTGAACTGTCCGCCACCACCACTTTCCGAAATGTTGCCGTTGTAGTTCAGCCGGTAGGGCGAGAGTCCACTGGACTGGGCCACAGCGTACAGCCTGCGGCTCATGTCGAGGAATTCTGCAATGCTGGCGGCGGGTGCTTCGTTGACCTCGAGTACCGCCGGGTCGGGGGTCAGCGTCATCCATGCAACGCTCGAATCCACCGGGGGTGGGAAACCTCGCCATACCAGGCTGGTGAGTCCGGCCGCGGCTGCGGCGATGGCGACACATTGCACGAAGTCTGCGAACAGATCGACGTCGCCGAAGCCTGGCAGCTCCAGGCAGGGCTGCGGGCTGTTCTCCGGTCCGCTCGCTGCACAGCCGATTGAAACCAGGTACCGGCCTTCGCTTGCCAGATCGTCTTCGAGCCCCTCGGGTGGAACCGCTTGCGACTGCACCGGCGCCCGCAGCAGGCGCGGGTCCGCGGCCGGGTCGACATGGATTGTTTGCGCATCTGCGGCAAACAGTATTCGCAGGCCCATCTCGATGTCGACCTGGAAACCGGAGGCAGACCGGCCGTTGCGGGTGAGTTGCTCAAGCAGTAATTGCCAGAACGTATACAGGTCTGGTGTTTCGCAGGTGCATGCGTCGCTCAGTGGGTCAAGCGGCAGGCCATCGGCCAGCGCAAGGCCGTCACGGCGCCGGTACAAGCCCAGGCTCCAGCGAGGCTGTGGCTCGCCAGCATACTGCCGTCCGAGGGTACGCAGAATGATCGAACCTGGATATCGGTCACGCAGCTCCTTGATGATGCCGCAAGCGTACGCTTGCTTGGTCTCACCCAGCGCCTCGCTAAGCCATTCGGTAGATTCAGACTGTCGGTTGGTGAAGGTCGGTTCGGCCCCGATCCAGACATCAAGACCGCTATCCACCACGGCTTCATCATGGGCGTGAATCGCAGCTTCAAAAGGATCGTTGTCAGGTTCCACGCGCTTGAGTGTTTAGCAATTCCACCAGGCTGTCAAAAGCCTTCGGGCAGGTTGCCGCTGCCAAGCCGGTTTGCAGCGGTGCTACAGTGGATGATCGGGCACCCGGTAGTCACAGTAAAGTCAGTATTATGCCCCGTATTCATATCCATCTAGAACAGTGATATCTGGCCACCTGAGGGTGGTGTGAATTTTGAACTATCCAGGGCAGGCAGGTCCGCGAATCCCAGATGCTTGCTGGCGAGTTTGAAGCGCTTGCGCAGCAACTCTGCGTAGATGCCCGTAGCGCGCATGCGCGTACCGAAACTCGCGTCATAGTCCTTGCCAGGCGGATTTGGTGACGATCGAGAAGGGGTGCAGTGTCGCGACCAGTATTTCGAGCAAGGCTCTCGTCAGTCCCAGCTTGCGTTCACACGGCTGGTAGGCATCTGTATTGATTCCCACGGCAACGGGTGCACACCGGTAGTTGCGGGCGGCTAGTTCACATTCGAGCTGGGAGGGCGCCTCCGGTTTCCAGAACAGCCGGGTGTCGAAATCCAGCCCCGGCGACAGTCCGAGCCAGGCATGTGTAGGCCGTGCAAAGCAATAAGCACAACCATGCTCACAGCCCCGGTATGGATTGATGGAGCGGTCAAATCCTACATCGGGGGATTTGTTGTAGCTAATCACCTTGCGGCTGGTGTCAATGGACAGGGTGGTGACAGGTGTCGCAGAGAGCGTTTCCTGCAGACTGCCCCAGCCGTCGTCGATGTCCTCGCTGGCATAGTCCGAATTCCGGCTAGGAGGATTCAGCCTGGCCCCCCGGCCCTTGTAGATACGATGCGGTTGTTGGGTACTCATGGTGAGTGTCATTATAACTGTGAGCGAGTATTCCCGGTGTTGTTGCACCCAGGCTGTTTGCTTGATTGTGATGGGCGCCTGCTTATGTTAGAAAGCCTCTGATAACTCCCTGTGATTTTCCGACATCTATCTGCCCTGCAATCGACTTGTGCGTTGTCATATCCAGACTTGCCATGGAGCAAATGAAATACACCACTGCACTTCCAATCAATGTGGATAAGTAACCGGCAGGTTGCACCAGGTCCCTCGCCGGAGTAAAACATCAACCGAGTGCGATCAGCGGCCAAGGGGGCGTCAGCGGATCCGTGGGGCGAGATTCACTTCACAGGCCAGTTACTCATTTGGTGAAGGATAGGCTATGAGCATTGCATTCATCTCGCACCCCGATTGCGAACTGCACGATACCGGGCAGGACATCCGGAGGCTGTAACCACGACAAGCGGTATTCAGGATTCCACTCCCCAATGTTTGCATAGCAACAATCGGCTACGAGGAGAACCCGATGAAACGTTGCCTACTGAGTTTACCGTCACTAGCTTTTGCTGCCCCGGTTGCCGTGGCTAGCGAAGCGGCTGTAGAGAAGCTTCCACTAATCAACCATAACGTTGGATTTGCTGCCATTGCAATCTTCGCCATTGCCTACTTGCTGGTAATGGTGGAGGAGTTTACCCATCTGCGCAAATCCAAGCCGGTAATACTGGCTGCGGGAATTATCTGGGCAATGATTGCATACGTTTATGCCCAGAATGATCTTCCAGGCATGGTTGAACAGGCAGTCCGCCACAACGTGCTCGAATTTGCAGAACTCATGCTTTTTCTGCTGGTGGCCATGACCTATATCAACGCCATGGAGGAGCGGATGGTCTTCGAGTCCTTACGTTCCTGGCTAACAAGCAAGGGATTTAGTTATCGCCAGCTGTTCTGGCTCACCGGTACATTGGCCTTCCTGCTATCACCTGTCGCAGACAATCTCACGACAGCGTTACTCATGGGCGCTGTGGTCATGGCGATAGGTTCCGATAGCCCGCGGTTTGTTGCGATTTCCTGTATAAACATCGTGGTCGCTGCGAATGCCGGGGGGGCCTTTAGCCCCTTCGGCGATATCACCACACTGATGGTCTGGCAGAAAGGGATTGTTGAGTTCTGGACTTTCTTCAACCTCATTACACCTTCTCTGGTCAACTTTCTGGTACCCGCTGCTTTTATGCATTTTGCAATCCCGGACGTGAAGCCCGAGCCCTGCAGCGAGACGGTTATCATGAAACGCGGC
Organism: Gammaproteobacteria bacterium; assembly: GCA_022340485.1. Taxonomy (GTDB): domain Bacteria; phylum Pseudomonadota; class Gammaproteobacteria; order UBA9214; family UBA9214; genus UBA9214. Next base: position 8,212 of record JAJDNX010000152.1, read on the forward strand.
GCGTGGATTATCATGGGGCTGTTCCTTGCTACCATCACCACTGCGGTCTGCTTTCACAACTTCCTGCATCTCCCGCCCATGCTGGGAATGATGACGGGCCTGGCCTATCTGCAGATCTTCGGCTTCTACCTGCGCAAGACGCATAACCGTGAGCTTCCAAACTACAGTGAGCCGAAGGCAAACGAAATGGTGGGCGATGTCACGGCGTTCGAGGTTTTCCGGCAGATTTCCCGCGCCGAATGGGACACGCTGCTGTTCTTCTATGGTGTTGTACTCTGTGTGGGCGGGCTTGGTTTTATCGGTTATCTGGAGCTGGTCTCCACAATGATGTACGTCGAGGTCGGACCTACCTTTGCCAACGTGATGGTCGGCCTCCTTTCCGCGGTGGTTGATAATATTCCGGTGATGTTTGCCGTATTAACGATGGACCCGGTTATGTCTCAGGGACAATGGCTGCTGGTGACTCTGACGGCGGGGGTTGGTGGCAGCATGCTTTCCATCGGTTCGGCGGCAGGTGTAGCCCTCATGGGGCAGGCCCGCGGAACATACACCTTCTCCAGTCACCTGCGGTGGACACCGGTCATCCTACTCGGCTACACCGCCAGTATCTTCGCGCATATGTGGGTGAACAGCAGGCTGTTTTAATCGCGAGCAGATAGGCTACTCATTGAAGTAAGACTACAGGGACACCCGAAATGATGGTTACTCGCGGAAATGCACTGTTATCCCCGGGTCCCAACTCGCTGAATTCTGCAGTGTCATTTGCTCACTAATTCATGCTTTCACCAGGAGGACAGAATGGAAAAATTGAACTTTGATCCCGGTAAACTGCAGATGCCGGTGCTGGTGTCGAAGAACAGGGAGCCAATTGTGAATACGCTGGTTGATTATCTGTCCTGGTACCACGTCAAGGTGAATATTGTGCGTTTGGATGAAAAGACCAAATCGGTTGGCGATGCAATGCTAAAAGTGTGTTCCGATGTCAAGGCGGACTTTCTGATTGTCGGTGGCTTCAGTCATGCGCGTGCCCGCGAGTTGCTCTTCGCTGGTGTAACTCGTCAGCTATTGATGAACTCGTATGTAGTCACCATTATGGTTCATTGACCGTTTCTTGCGGATGCTCAGGCCTGTGGCACTGTGGTGGGTCTCAATTGGACACCCTGTTACCCGTTTTATCCACGTTACGACCTTCCCGGATATTCCGGCGTGCGAGCTGCGTGGCTGAATGCTAGCCTTGTCGTCCATGAAATCCATTCACTATTCAGAGTCACTCACCCTTGTCTGCCATCCGCAAACCCCCTCTCGGGCAATACAGCGGATCGAGGTGGTGGTGGATCAGGCTGCGAGTGGCCTCTTCACCCTGGCCTTCATCCTGCAAGGTGATCTCTCCGCTTTGCATATCCCTGAAGAGCGGCCCCCGCGAAGGGCAGACGGCCTGTGGCAGCACACCTGCTTCGAGACCTTCGTGATGGCGGAGGAGGGGCCTGGATATCGTGAATTGAATTTTTCGCCCTCAAGCGCGTGGCAGGCCTATGCCTTTCGTGGCTATCGGGAAGGCAGGGAACTGGAGGTTACTATGGCACCGGATATTGTGGTGCAGCGTAACGAGGATCGACTGGAACTGGCTGTGGAATTCCCTCGGGAATTTTTGCCGCCGGGTCGATCATTGCGCCTTGGGCTATCCGCTGTCGTGGAGGGCTCGGATGGCATGCTGTCTTACTGGGCCTTGCGACATCCTCCGGGCAGGCCCGATTTCCATCATCCGGATGCCTTCGCCTTGCAACTGGTAGGATCTTGATGCGTAGTTCGAATTACCCATCCTGCGGAGTAAAGCCATGAAGTTTGGTATCGACCGTCTGCTGCAATCCTCTGCATTGCGCCAGTCCCTGACGGGGCAGCGTGTCGCCCTGCTGGCCCATCCTGCCTCCGTGACCGCTGACCTTACCCATTCCCTGGATGCCCTTGCCGGGCTGTCCGACATTCGGCTCAGCGCTGCCTTCGGTCCCCAGCATGGCCTGCGAGGGGACAAGCAGGACAACATGATGGAGTCGCCGGACTTCAACGACCCGATGCTAGGGATTCCGGTATTCAGCCTGTACGGCAAGGTCCGCCGGCCCACGCCGGTCATGATGGACTGTTTCGACGTGCTGCTGGTGGACCTGCAGGACCTGGGCTGTCGCATCTACACCTTTATCACCACCTTGCGTTATGTTCTGGAGGCGGCGGCGCAGTACAACAAGCGGGTCGTGGTGCTGGATCGACCCAATCCGGCCGGACGTCCCGTCGAGGGATTGACACTGCATGCGGGGTGGGAGAGCTTTGTGGGTGCAGGCCCAATGCCCATGCGCCACGGCCTCACCATGGGGGAACTGGCCTTGTGGTTTGTGCGCACCCTGAGCCTGGACGTGGAATGCGAGGTGTTGACGATGGCAGGCTGGGCTCCCGGGAGCGGGCCAGGCTATGGCTGGCCCCTGGGCGAGCGCACCTGGATCAATCCCAGTCCCAATGCACCCAATCTCTGGATGGCACGTTGCTATGCCGGCACGGTTATGCTGGAAGGTACCACCCTGTCCGAGGGGCGTGGCACCACCCGGCCACTGGAGTTGTTCGGGGCTCCGGACCTGGAACCACGAAAACTCCTGGCGGAGATGCAGTCCCTCGCACCCCACTGGCTTCAGGGTTGCAGGTTGCGAGAATGCTGGTTTGAACCTACCTTCCACAAGCACGAGGGGATGCTATGCGCGGGGGTTCAGATCCACGTGGAGGATGGGGCCTATAACCACGATGCATTTCGTCCCTGGCGACTGGTGGCCCTCGCTTTCAAGGCCCTGCGCAGACTGCAACCGGATTACCAGCTTTGGCGAGACTTTCCCTACGAATACGAATTCGATCGCCTGGCCATTGACCTGATCAATGGCGGAGAGGGGCTGCGCCTGTGGGTGGACGACCCCGAGGCTACACCGGGCGACCTGGAAGCGCAGGCCAGGAAGGACGAGACCGACTGGATGGCAGAGCAGGAATCGGTGCTATTGTATCGGTGAGGTTTTGCAGGAGTTCCAGTCCTGGACAATCACCTGTCAATAAGCAGTTCTCAATCCTCGGGCGGCATTAGCACCAGGAAACCATCCGGCGCAAGACTGGTCGCAAGCATCACTTCGTTGATGTCCTGATGCCCGGTCCAGGTGGCGTCGCGTTGCTGTTCGGGGTCGCGCCAGATAGCCTCGATCTCGTCACGCAGTGGCAGGTATTGCATGAGTGCCTGTAGTTGTGCGCGCAGCCGTGTACTGGTGCTGGCAGGCTTGTAGTCACGGTCAGCTGCCTGGTGCATGCGTTCCAGTGCATGCAGGCCGATGGCGAGTCCCAGTTCGCGAAACGCAAGCCGGTGTTGCACCGGCAGTTGCAGTTCACCGCTTCGGGCGTAGTGCTGCAGACCGGCGAGTGCTGCCTCGAGCAGCCGGTTGAGCAGTTGCGGATCCGGTAGTGCCCCCTGTTGTATCAACTGCTGCAGGCGGTAGGCATCGATCAGCAGACCACCCAGGCCAAGCGGGTCGGCGGTAACGAGTTCGATCCGCTTGAGCATGGTTGCATATTCGCGGGTTTCCTGTTCGAGATTTGGACCGGGTTCCGGTTGCGGCAGTGCCGCAGCCGTGGCAGACAGCTGCAGGTTACTGAGGTAGCCATCCAGTGGATCGTGCTGTCCCATGGACGGGACCAGTGCACGTGTCAGGTCGATGCTCATCTTCCAGTGCATCCTGCGCGGTCCCCATGCGGGAGAGGGCAGAACGGTAAATGCCTCGAATGCGCTATGGGCGAGTTCGCGTGCCCAGGTATTGAAGCGAGGCTGTTGAGTGGCCCGTGTGACCTGGTCAAGGGCATGCATCCACTTGCTCAGGTAGTGGAAGTACTGGCCGTCGCGGTCCCACTCCAGGCGCTCATCGTAGGGCTCGCGCGGGGCCCGCTCCGGCAACTCCTTGCCGATGCGTAAGCCGCCACGGGTTGGGTGCTGTTCACCTTCCTGTTCCCTCAAACCGCTGATCCAGCCACTGCGACGGTCATCGTCGCGGTGCCGGCCGAGGGTGTGATGAACCTGCTCGACCAGTTGCAGTGCACGCTCCAGGAAGTCTTGTTCGCCAGTGGTGCGCGCCAGGCCGAGATAGTTACAAACCGCGAAGGCGTCGGTCCACAGGTAGCGCCGCGTGGCTTGTCCGGAGCCAATCCCGGTGCGCTCCGCGAATTGATTCATCAATGCAATGGCTTCATCGATACGTGGATCGGACATGGTTCTGGCCTCTGTTTGCGCGTGCGCCTGTGCCAATGTGGCTGTGAAAAACACAATTACCAGAAAAAAAACGAAGCGGCATTGCACACAGGATCTCCGTGCCTTGTTGGACTTCTTTTGTGCAGCAAAACCATCCAGGCAGCTCAGGACATTGTCATTGTTGAATACCATCAGGAGAAGCCGCGGAAGATGCAGTATTTTCCAGTCATAGCAGGTAACATAGAAACGAATCAGACCTGCAGCGAGAGAATGCCATGAGTGATCTCATACCGCCTTCATCCAACGGTTCCGGTGAGCGGGAATCGCAACACGCAGCGGTGAAAGAAAACCTGAAAAAACGTTCTACCTGGCTGCGACTGTTTTTTATGTTGGTAATCATTTTACTCTACTCGGTCTCAAGGGTGGTCGTAGGTGTGGTTGTCCTGCTGCAGTTTTTCTGGGTGCTGTTCACCTCAGAGACCAACAAGTCGCTTGAGAGCCTGGGCCAGTCACTGGCGACCTACACCTACCAGATTGTCCGTTACCTGACATTCAACACCGAGGAACGACCGTTCCCCTTCGATCTCGACTGGCCCGACGGCCCTCCCGGTTTCTGAACGTCAGGGCAAGCACCTGCAAGACCATGCAAAGGCCTGCGGGTATCTGTCAGTTAAGCCCCCTTGTAATCGAACAACGTTAGCCGTCGTTACTCCCTCGGTTCGCAGGCTTCTCGAGTGCCGATCCGGGTGGCACGGCTTGCCGCCGAAGCGTTCTAGCGGCGCACAAATTTTGTGCGCAATCACTTTATTGTGCCACATAAGAGTGCGTCCCTGGGGTGCAAGGGAAGGCTCGATCATCGCGCAATGACCAAGAAACAGCCAGTTATCGGATTGGGCACTTTTTGTGCATAGGTTCAGGCAACCAGTACCAGCGGATTGCTGGCAGCAACACGGACATCAACGGAAACACGACGGCATGGCGCAGCGGGCAATACGCGAATACGAGGGCAAACGTATCCTGCAGCACAACTGGTCACGCTACTTTGGCCAGTTCCACTATGACTTCCAGGCGGCTTCGGTGGCCAGTGGCGAAGCGTTATATGCCCTGGCCGCCGGGGAGGAGTATGAGTGGCTACAGGGGCCACTGGTAGTCAAGCCAGACATGGTCTTTGGCAAACGCGGCCTCAACGGGCTGGTCTATTATCAGCAACAGAAGCCTGGCGATGTCGGACTGGATGAGGCCGCGCGCTGGATCGATGCCAGGCGATCGGAGACCACCACCCTGCTCAGTGGCCAGCAGGGGGTACTCAGCCGTTTTATCATCGAACCTTTCCTGCCACATGCCAGTGACACCGAGTACTACATCTCCGCGGTGCTGGGGGACTTGGCCGACGTGCTGACCCTGAGTGCACAGGGAGGCATCAACGTCGAGGAACACTGGGACCAGGTGAGTATCGTCGAGGTCCCGGTAGATGTGGACGGCGATGGCCTGCTGGACCTGATCACTGCCGCCGTGCCACACGAGGTGGCCGACCGGGAGCGTTTCGCACTGTTTGCCAGCGACTTTTACCGTTTCTTTCGTGACTTGCAATTTGCCTATCTGGAAGTCAACCCGTTTTCGCTGGCAGGAGACCGCGTGCAGCTGTTCGACCTGGTGGCCAAGGTGGATGATACCGCCAGTTTCCTGATGGAGGAGCGTTGGGGACCCCTGTATTTCCCGACACCCTTCGGTATGAAGGCACCCGGACCGGAAGAAAAGGCCATCAAGGAAATGGATGAAAAGAGTGGTGCCTCGCTCAAACTTACCGTTCTGAATCCACAGGGCATCATCTGGACCCTGGTTGCCGGTGGTGGTGCCTCGGTGGTGTATGCAGATACCATCGCAGACCTGATCGGGGCATCGGAACTTGCCAACTACGGGGAGTATTCGGGCAATCCGACGACCCAGGAGACCTTTCACTATGCCCGCACGCTGTTCGACCTGATGACGCGCAACCCGGATCCGCAGGGTAGGGAGAAGATCCTGATCATCGGGGGAGCCATCGCCAATTTTACGGATGTGGCAAAGACCTTTACCGGAATAATTCAGGCCTTGCACGAATACCGGGAGCCCTTGCAATCGGTCGGTGTGCGCATCTATGTGCGTCGCGGCGGACCGAATTATGAAGTGGGATTGCGCAACATTAAGCAAGCGGCCGATGCCCTTGGGCTGCCAATAGAGGTCTATGGTCCAGAGACCCATATGACGGATGTCGTGAGGATGGCCCTGAGTGGATAGGATGAACGCTACTGTCATGAGCCCGCAGGAGACACCGCTACCTATGGAGAGTGTATTGTTTGATCGCGATACCCAGGCGATCTTCTGGAACAATCACCAGGCGGCCATCCAGCGCATGCTGGACTACGATACCCTGATCGGGCGCGAGCGACCCTCGGTTGCTGCCATCGTCTCACCCACCAGCGGCAGCCGCTTCGGCAAGTTCTTCTTCGGTACCAGCGAGGTGTTGCTGCCGATCTATAAAAGCAAGCATGCCGCTGCGGAAGCACACCCGCAGGCCTCCGTGCTGTTGAACTTCGCCTCCTTTCGTCGGGC
>JAJDNX010000129.1 GCA_022340485.1 Gammaproteobacteria bacterium
ATAACCTGAATTGATATCAACAGGATGCATAGCCCAGCGGGGAGAGGAGGCATGGAATACTGACTCCCCGGCGCCAAGAGAAAACGGCTGCAAGGATTGCAACCGTATTTTCAGGAGAAATAGGTGAGGTCAGGATGCACCTGACAGCGCAAGTTCCAGATCAATAATCTTGTCTGCAATCTGCCGTGTGTTCACAATATAGTCATCGTCATCGAGTTTTGCGCGAATTGAGTCTACCCGGGATAGGTCAAGGTCTGGGGTCGCAGGTTTCTGATTGAGCATGGTATATCCAGATTGTTTTCATTGCGTTCAGGTATCGGGTTGGATTCTTTTTACTACGCCCTGCGTAAGCCGCTGAGTCATTGAAGTTATCGTCAGTGGATTCAATGAATTTAGACAGCTTTTGTGGCTTCGAGCACAATGTGCCGAGAAACTGACGGCGCTGTGCACGTGTTAACAAACCCATCGAAGTGGCCGGCTGGTTGCTCAGGAATATGCAGTAGCCGTAATAGTTATTATTTTGACATCTGCGTAACCGGGTGGTTAACTTCCACCTGTCATTTGGGTATAAAAATAACTTTAATATTCGTCAGGTTTTTATAATAATCTGGTGCAATATTAACCCACCGCAGGAAAAGAAATGCTCAGTGAACCCAAGGTCCTGATTATTGAAGCAGATCCCCAGTTAGGAAGGGAATTGCAGGCAGTTCTCAAATTCATTAATTGCAACCCTGTTCTGGTTAGCGATCCCGCAAGCTGGAAAGAAGGCATCGGTAAGGTCAGTGAGATCCAGGCGGTTCTGGTAGGCACCTGTAACTCTGACCAGGTTCTTTCCTCACTGCTCGCAGAGATTCACAATCTCGATGAACATCTACCTGTCTACCTGCTTGCCAGGAAAGGCAAGGAGCCTACGGTTGCAATAGACTCGGCTTCGTGCATCCTGGGTCGCCTTGATGTTCCACCGAATTACGCCCAACTCACCAGCGCCTTGCATCAGGCCGAGGTCTACACGGATTCACACCGCGCAACATCGGTAACACAAAGACCCGTTGAATTGTTCCGTAGTCTTGTTGGCAGCAGCCGTGCAATCCAGAAGGTCAGAAAGATGATCGACCAGGTCGCAGACAGTGACGCCAACGTACTGGTGCTTGGAGAATCTGGAACTGGCAAGGAAGTGGTTGCACGCAACCTGCACTACCATTCAACGAGACGGGAAGGTCCTTTTGTTCCGGTGAATTGCGGTGCCATACCCGCTGAACTGCTTGAATCAGAATTATTCGGCCACAAGAAAGGTGCGTTTACCGGCGCGATCAGCGATCGTGAAGGCCGTTTTGAAATGGCAGAAGGGGGTACCCTGTTCCTGGATGAGATCGGGGATATGAGCCTGCAAATGCAGGTGAAAATTTTGCGCGTCCTGCAAGAGCGTACCTTCGAGCGCGTTGGATCCAATGAAAGCAGGACCACCAATGTGCGCATTATTGCAGCGACTCACCGTGACCTTGAGGAAGCAATCAGGCAGGGAGAATTCCGTGAAGACCTGTTTTACCGGCTGAATGTATTTCCCATCGTCACCCCACCGTTGCGTGAGCGGGTAGAAGATATACCGTTGCTGGTCAACGAACTGGTGCGCCGGATTGAACACGAGAAACGTGGATCCGTAAGGCTCTCGCCCGCGGCCATCTATACACTCTGTCAATACAACTGGCCCGGTAATGTCAGAGAGCTGGCGAACCTTGTGGAACGGCTGGCCATTCTGCATCCCTATGGTGTCGTTGATGCCGCAGATTTACCTGAAAAGTTTCAGGCCGGGGAAAGCCCTGTGGCGGAACACCAGATAGATGCCCTGATTGGTTCACCGGTTACTTCCGAGGACCTTGATCCCCGGCTGCCTCGTGATGGACTGAACCTCAAGGAGCATCTTGGCTATTTGGAAATCAGTTACATCAAACAGGCGTTGATGGATACAGGTGGTGTTGTCGCGCATGCAGCGAAACGACTTGGTATGAGACGCACAACGCTGGTGGAGAAGCTCCGTAAGTATGGATTACAACGACCCAGCTGATCGTCAGATACCTGACGATTTCATTTTTTTCGCACTCACTCAAAACTGCGCTATAATTCCCAGCATTGACTAATAAGGGTGGTAGGTGTCATTGCACATTTACCGCTAAAACAAATTACAAAAAGAAATTCTAATAACACGGGTGGGGAGTATAACGTTCGACTTCCAGTGATTACTGTCACATGGCTTAAGCCATCCGCGGGAAACCGTACTGGCTTGCGCATGGACTGCGTGTGGTATTTTTCGAGTGGGGGTGCAGGGTTTTATCCTGCAGCAATGATAAGAACCTAACAATGCAGCGATCACATGGCTGACATCAAGAAAGATCGAAGAAGGCGAGCCGAAGAAAACCATTCTGGCACTGTCAGTCAGCAAGTCTTATCTGAGGTTCAGTTAAAAGAGTACAACTATGCGCTTCGCATCTTGCCGCAAGAAGCCAGGCTGCTGGAATACTACCGAGATTCACTGGCCACAGTTACTGCGGGCTTTGCTGAAGTCTATTACAACTTTCTGTTTGACAATCCCGACATTGCGGATGTGTTTTACCGCTATGAAAGAGATGGCGGTGATGTCGGCATGCTGGTGCGCAAACAACTGGAAAATATGCTTGCCAGTATTACGGACGCTTCTGCCAACAGCCGGCAAGACAACCTTGTCGCGGCTGGCGCCGATTTGTTTGAGAACACCTTTCGGCCGGTATGGATCATTGCCTCCTACAATCTGCTGACCCGCTTCATCAAGAAGCAGATCTCGAGAATGGAGATCCCGGCTACCGACAGGAGCACGCTCGAATCCGTCATTACCACGGTACTGTTACGAGACCTTGGGTTGACCATGGAAGGCTTCTGGCGAGCATCGCATGCTGTGGCTCGCAAGGAGCTTGCGCATGTTGCTGCTGACCTTGGGATGGTTGAAGACCTGCTCTCGGGAATACCACATTATGTCTGGAGCGTTGACGTAAAATCCAACACGGTGATGTATGCAAATCAACCACTGCAGTCCCTGTATCCAGATACAATGCAAGCGCCCATTCCCTGCCTTGCAGACACCCATGAAGACGATCGACAGCAGTTGCTCAACACCTGGCAGGACGCAGTCAGCGGCAGCAATAGTTACGCAGAGATACGCATGTGCCTGGCCGAAGGCATACAGCATTGGTACAGGATTTCGTTGTTTCCATCACTGAACCGGCTGGGGAAACCGGTTCTGATGCACTGTATCCTCGAAGACATTAACTACTTGATCAGCGAGCGTAAACTGCTTCAGCAACTGGCCACCACAGACAGGCTGACAAATCTTCCGAATCGTTCCTTGTGGGCTGATCACCTCAATCTGGCCCTGGCAGCATCACGACGGATTCCAGGTTCGCAGGTTGTGGTGATCTCTCTCGATATCAATCAGTTCAAGATGTACAACGACACCCTGGGTCATGATGTAGGCGACATCTTGTTGCGCGATGTAGCCAGTCGTCTGAATTCCATCATAAGGGAATCCGACTCACTGGCTCGCCTGGGTGGCGACCAGTTTGGTGTGCTGCTGCAGCCGGCGAATAAAGCACGCAAGGCAACCGAACGTGTCATTACCCAGATTCTTGATTCCTTTGATGTGCCGTTTACCTATCAGGACAAGCAGTTGTGTATCAGCCTGACGATGGGGATCTCCTTTTTTCCGGATAACGGGAGCAGCGAGGATTCCTTGCTGACCAACGCGGAAAGTGCCATGCAACGCGCCAAGCGTAATGGTTTGCCCTATCAATACTTTGACCCGCGTAATGATGTCAGCCCGGAGGAGCAGTTACGTTATTCCGGCCAGATCCGAACTGCGCTCGACAACAATGAGTTTTTACTGCATTACCAGCCACAGGTTGACATCCAGACATCACGCATCATTGGTGCTGAAGCACTGCTGCGCTGGGAACATCCGGTCGAGGGTACGGTTATGCCGCATCGTATCATTCCAGTTGCAGAACAGCTGGGCATGATCACATCGATTACCAACTGGGTGCTGGTCACCGCCCTGCGGCAATGCAAGCAATGGTCGCGTGAAGGCATTTCGATTCCCGTCTCGGTGAATGTGTCCGCACGCTCATTTCAGAATCCGCGTCTTCTGGAAAAGATTGAGTGGGCATTGCAGGAAGCCGACGTCTCCGGCGATTGTCTTGAGATCGAGATCACGGAAGCCACACTCATGCAGGACCTCGATCATGCTGCCGAGGTCCTGAACCGCCTGAGCGAATCCGGTGTAAGCATTGCAATAGATGACTTTGGTACCGGCTATTCATCACTCTCCTATCTGAAGCGCTTGCCCATACACACACTAAAGATTGATCAGTCGTTTATTATCGACGTGGGATTTGATCAGCAGGACGTTGCCATTGTCCGTTCAATCATCGATCTGGGACACAATCTAGGTTACAAGGTTGTGGCGGAGGGTGTTGAAAACAGCATGGCCTGGGACATGCTGAACAAGTTGGGTTGTGACACCGCCCAGGGCTTTCATATCAGCAAACCACTCTCCGAGGGGCACTTCTCAAGCTGGTTGAGCGACACCGGACACGCAGCCTAGCCATCATCAGCAGGCAACAGGCGCTCGATGCCCCGGATTGCCTTGGAAATGACCTTATTCCTCTGAGCAATCAGTGACCGGCTTCCTGAATAAACGTCGCGCTCGTTTCCAGACCTAGATTTGTAATCCCAACGGGTGCGGCGAAAACCTGTTTAGTACCTGCACGCCGTCAAATACTTGTCAAATCGCTGGCGCTCCACTCAATAAGTCAATTATGTGACGCATGTCTGCCTATTGCGCCAGCAAAAGCGGTTAGGATTATTATTCATTTAATTCAACAAGATATAGCGTATCCGCGCCCTTGTTCCGTGTTTTTTTTCATGTTGGCACGCATGCTGCTATCGCTAATGCAGGCAGCACGACACACGTGCACAAATACAGGAAAAAGCATGGTTCTAAATCACAAAACAGCTAACAGGGGTGAAAGCTTCATACAGCTATCTGATGTCAAGCTGGGCCAGGTGAAAGAGACGCCGGTACGCACCTCTCAGGGGCCAGTACAGGTTATCGCGATCACTAGCGGGAAGGGCGGAACCGGTAAAACCAGTATTGCAGTCAATCTTGCTCAGGCCCTCGCCAACAACGGGCAACAGACACTGCTGCTGGATGCAGACCTGGGAATGGCGAATGTGGATGTCATGCTCGGAATGGCTGTGACACATACGCTTGCTGACGTAGTCAGCGGCAAGTGTCAGCTCGAAGACATCATGATTGGTTTTGGGAGTAACCTGCAGGTGATACCGGCCGCTTCGGGTATCAAGCAACTTGCCGAGATGGGACAACAGGAGTGTGCCGGACTGGTTCGTGCCTTCAGTGATCTGAACCAACCGCTGGACTACATGCTGGTCGATACGGCAACCGGTATTTCAGAAAGTGTTGCCAGCTTCTGCCGGGCTGCCACCGAAATCCTAGTTGTCATCTGCAACGAACCCACCTCAATCAGGGACAGTGTTGCACAAATCGAGTTGTTTTCTTCGACCTATGGGGTGTCCCGATTCCGCATCCTGGCAAACAGGGTGGAGACGGCCTACGAGGCACAAGACCTCTTTCAGCGGGTAACTTCACAATTCACAGACAACCACAATCCGCAGCTTAGCTATGCGGGTTATATCCCGAACGATGAAAACCTGCGCAAGGCAGTTGCACAACACAAAGTGGTCGTGGATGCCTATCCACGCAGCCGTGCAGCAATGGCGATTAAAAATCTGGCAAGCCGGATTGCAGTATGGCCCCACCCGGATCGAGCAGGTGGGCACATAGAGTTCTTCGTAGAACGATTGATTGGTTATGAAAACAGCAAAATGGAGGTGGTGTCATGAAAAATAATGCAGCCAAGGTAGCTGATGATTACAAGGCATGTAATGAACGCGTTGTGGAACACGAACAGCTGGTCAAGCGTATTGCCTACCACTTGATGAGTCGCTTGCCCGCCAGTGTACAGGCAGATGACCTGATCCAGGCCGGCATGATAGGCCTGATTGAAGCCTCCAGGAAATTTGATCCTGAGCAGGGCGCCAGTTTTGAAACCTATGCGGGTATCCGCATTCGCGGTGCAATGCTGGATGAAATACGGCGCACCGACTGGACCCCGCGTTCTGTACACCGCAAGGCGCGTGATGTTGCGGAGGCTGTGCGCAAGATCGAGAACGAAAAGGGCCGTGATGCTCGCGACGTCGAGGTGGCAGAGGCGATGGGCCTTGAGCTGGATGAGTATCACAAGATATTGCAGGACGCGACAGGCTGCCGTATTTTCAGCTTTGAAGATCCGGGCACACTGGGTGAAGACGGCTTTTCTCCCATGATGGAGCAACCGAACCAGCCATTTGAGAACCTGCAAAATGGTGATTTCAAACAGGGGCTGGCCACTGCAATCAAAGGCCTGCCAGAACGTGAACGTCTGGTTATGGCGCTGTACTACGATGAGGAACTGAATTTACGCGAGATCGGCGAGATTCTTGGTGTTAGTGAATCCAGGGTATGCCAGATTCACGGACAGGCACTCATCCGTTTACGTGCACGTATGGAAGACTGGCTGAAGGATTGAAAGCCATGGCAATGTCCCATCATTCAAGGCACTGGTATACCCGGCGTGACGGTGTGATTCGCGGCCCATTCAGCGTCGATGAAATTACCCGTCATTTTATCCTCGGTCGTATCTGCCTGGATGATGAACTCAGCCAGGATGGACAACGCTGGACAACAGCAAACCACTGTCCGGATCTGCTACCGATTGAATTGCAAAACCTGAACAGCTGGGATGACTATCAACAACTGGTCATTGCCCGCATGCAGGTGGATGAACGCAAAGGCGAACGGCGCCGCTCGCCGTGCAGTAAGGACTATGGCTGCCAGCCCGAGCGACGCACCACCACCGAGCGACGTGACATGGAGAATGATCGCCTGATCTACCAATACCTGTTTGGTCGTCCGCCTGCGCCAGGAGCTCACACTGGAGAACAGAAGAAGCTGCGCCCCTTGCTGTTGACGCTGCTTCTAGCCACCCTGGTGATTGCCTGGCTGTTACCTAGCCAGCGCTAAGTGTGTCTTGTCCGGAGTGTGCAATTTCAGTAACCGGCGCGGCAAAGGATTCGGTCGTATAGCGCCAGACCTCGAGTGTCTCTGACCAGTAATCCGCTGCCAGGCCCGCCTTGATTTTCAGCTGTCGCAAATACTCGACCGGGTCATTCAGTGACGACCACACGGATGGCAAAAAGGTCCCCCTGTGGCCATTGTCCTGCAGCACCCACCCGGCTTCGCCCGGAACCATTTTTTCCAGCAGTTCCTGTTCGGAAGTAAAGCTTACCGGCTGTAACGGGCCCAGTACCGATACCTCAATGGTCAAATCATCCACTTCAGAATCGCGGAGACCAACAAAGCGCGGGTCACGAAATGCCGCGGCATAGGCATTCTCTGCGACACTCTCAAGCAGGCTGGTGCGTGCTTCCAGTGAGCCAATGCAGCCTCGAAGCCGATCACCATGCTTTAATGTGACAAAGCTTGCGCGCTGTTCGCCCAGGGATGCCGAATAATCTTTGCTATTCAGGCGTGCGGGCATCCCATGCTGCAATCCGCTGTGGATTGAATCCAGCGCAATCGAGAGCAGGGCGGCTTTTTCATCGCTGCTATAGGACATGTCATTCTGTCAGTAGCCAGGCACCGTAGCCGACGACCTGGTCATGTGGTCCGGCGGTGTCGCCAGAATTACGCAGGTCAACCGTCCGGATGTTCAGGTGGTGGTTCCGCGCATAGCGCAACAGGCCACTGACCGGATTGCGACCACAGGCATCATGGTAGCCGATTTTTTCATAGGCCAGCGTCTCGATTGCATGGCAGGTCGCCGCATCACGCACCCTTGCGCTTTCATAGTCAAGGTAGTGACTCAGGTCCGAGCTGATGACCAGCAGGGTACTGCTATCCCCCCACAGTCGCTCGATGACTTCGGCGACTTCTGCGGCAGATGCATCGCCCACGACCAGTGGTATCAGCTTGAAAGTTCCCAGTACCCGCTGCAAGAACGGCAGGTGAACTTCGAGACTGTGTTCCTGCCGGTGCGCAGAATCGTCGACGTGTACCTGTGGCAACATCAGGATTTTGTTGATTGTCTCCCGGTCCAGTTCAATTTCACCGAGTGGTGTTCTGAACCAGGTGGCAGCAGGTACCGCCAGGCCGCTGAAGGCCTTGCGATGCGAGGGACCGAGCAAAACCACCTGTTTGATGTGCCCGGCTACCGGGGTCAGGCTGGCATAGCCACTGGCGGCAACCGGCCCGGAGTAGATGTAACCTGCATGCGGCACGATCATCGCCTTGGGCGGTGGTTGTTGGACGTTTGCGCCTGCAAGCAGTTCATCTAGCAGGGCCTGCAACTCAAGCGGGTCCGCGGGGTAAAAGCTGCCGGCAACGGCAGGTTCTCTGATTGTTCCCATCACTACACTCCATCACTGCTGGCTGGCCGTTGCAAAAGCCTCATCGGCACATACAGCATTCGGGTCATGCACTAAGTGTGCGCTCGTGATACAGCAACGTACCGCTCGGCTGCACTGTTTTCGTCTGACTTTAGCTTGATTCCCACCTGCCTGAGATTTTTTCAGCAAGTCAGTCGTGCTGTCTTTTCAACACGATTCCTGCAAGCGGCGGCAGGGTCAGTAATAACGAGTGGCTGTGCCCATTGTAGGCTACCGCTTCAGTGGTAATCTGCCCGCTGTTACCGACATCCGTGCCAGAATAATAGCTGGAGTCAGAGTTCAATAATTCCCTGTAGTGACCCTCAACGGGTACACCGACACGATATCCGTACCGTGGGACGGGTGTGAAGTTAAGGACCACGATGACAGCGCTGTCACCGTCACGTCGCAGGTAACTTAATACCGAGGTTTCTGATGCATTGCTGTCCAGCCACTCGAATCCGTCGGCGGTAAAATCCGCACGATGTAACTCGGGGTTGTCTCGATACAGCTGGTTCAGGTCGCTGATAAGTGTCAGCATGCCCCGGTGACCATCATATTCAAGCAGATACCACTCGATGCTGGCTTCGCTGTTCCACTCCCGTCCCTGGGCAATTTCATTGCCCATAAAGAGCAGCTTTTTGCCCGGAAAGGTGAACATATAGGTGTATAGCAGGCGCAGGTTGGCAAGACGCTGCCAGTCATCTCCAGGCTGTTTGTAGAGCATGGAGCGTTTGCCGTGCACAACCTCATCGTGCGAGAACGGCAACACGAAATTCTCTGTGAAGGCATACAACAGGCCAAAGGTGAGATCATTGTGGTGATATTTGCGGTGTACCGGTTCGTGTGACATATACCGCAAGGTGTCATGCATCCAGCCCATGTTCCATTTCATGCTGAAACCCAGACCACCGCTATCGGCCGGCCGGCTGACACCCGGCCAGGCGGTGGATTCCTCGGCAATGATCATAGTTCCGGGAAATTCGGCATGGGTAATGGTGTTCAGCTCGCGCAGGAACGCCACGGCTTCGAGATTTTCCCGGCCACCGTAGATATTTGGCAGCCACTCGCCGGCGTTTCGTGAATAATCGTGATATAGCATCGAAGCGACGGCATCGACGCGCAAGCCGTCGAGATGGAATTCTTCCAGCCAGTAGACTGCACTGGAAAGCAGGAAATTTTTTACTTCATTACGACCGAAATTGTATATCAAGGTACCCCAGTCGCTGTGTTCGCCGCGCCGCGGGTCCTGGTGTTCATACAGGGAGGTACCGTCAAAATTTGCCAGCCCGTGAGCATCGCGGGGAAAATGCGCAGGCACCCAGTCCAGTAACACACCAATGTTGTGCTGGTGGCAGTGGTCCACAAAGAAACGAAAGTCGTCCGGCTCTCCAAAACGACTGGTCGGCGCGAAATAGCCGGTCGTTTGGTAGCCCCAGGAGGCGTCGAGTGGATGCTCGGTAACAGGCAGCAGTTCAATGTGAGTAAAGCCGGTGCGCTTGAGGTGCTCTACCAGTTCAGTGGCCAGCTGGCGATAGTTCAGAAAATTTCCGTGTTCGTCTCGTTTCCAGGAACCGAGATGGACTTCATAGATAGAGACAGGGTCTTTTTGCCAGTTTGACAGGCGTCGCCGCTGCATCCAGACATCATCCTCCCATGAGTAGGGATGCTGTGCGGGCACGCGTGAAGCGGTGGCCGGCCGCATTTCAAAGTGTTGCCCGTAAGGATCTGTTTTAAGGTGGATTAGCCCCTGGTCGCGGGTTCGTATCTCGTATTTGTAGGGTTGACCGCCCCCCAGGCCGGGCATGAAGATCTCCCAAACACCGCTATTGCCAAGCACCTGCATGGCATGGCAACGGCCATCCCAGTTATTAAAATCACCCACCACGCTAACGCGCTCTGCCGAAGGAGCCCAGACTGCAAAGCGTACCCCGTGTATACCATCTACCTTGGCCTTGTGCGCACCGAGAACCCGGTAGATGTGCCAGTGACTACCTTCTGCGAACAGGTGCAGGTCAAAATCGGATATTTGTAGCGGAAAGCAATAAGGATCATAGGCAACGTGCTCTGCACCGTGACTGTCTTTCCATATCAGGCGGTAGCGGTCAGGCACCTGGTTGGCAGGGCCATGCCAGGCAAACAGATCCGTATTGCCCATTCGCTGCATGGTAGCGCCGTTTTCAGCGATGCGGACCCAGGCCGCACCGGGTATAAAGGCACGTACCAGATCCATGTCATTGAAGTTATGCTTGCCAAGCAGGGCAAACGGTTCATGATGGCGCGTATCAATCAGGCGCTGTACATCAGCGGAGAATGCTGTTGCCGCTGGTTTGTCCGGATGGTCTTGCAGCATTTGTATGATGGTCTGTCAGGGGCAACGCGTAGCAGGTGATTTACAGCAAAATTTCAGCGCCTTGTAACTATACAGTCAAACCTCTTGGCCATACAATATCGCCCAACTTCAATTTCACAAACACCAGCAGCTGCCCCACCTTAACAATGCCAAATACTGAAAATCTACGCTATATCAGCCGACTGACCCGCAACACCCTGGCTCTTATTCTGGCCGGGGGGCGAGGTTCCCGATTGCGCCAGCTGACACTGTGGCGCGCCAAACCCGCCGTACCCTTTGGGGGAAAATTCCGCATTATTGATTTCCCGCTTTCGAACTGCGTGAACTCGAATATCCGTATGATCGGTGTCTTGACACAATACAAGGCACATTCCCTGATCCAGCATATTCAGCACGGCTGGAGCTTCCTGCGAGGTGAATTCAAGGAATTTGTCGAGCTATTGCCGGCGCAGCAAAGGATTCAGGACTCCTGGTACTCGGGTACCGCAGACGCGGTATACCAGAATCTCGACATTATCCGTACACATAAACCGGACTATGTCCTGATTCTTGCAGGCGACCACGTCTACAAAATGGATTATGGCCCCATGATTGCCTATCATGTCAACAACGGAGCAGACATGACGGTGGGATGCATTGAAGTACCGCTCGAAACTGCCAAGGCATTCGGTGTCATATCAGTCGATGCCGTTGGCCGCGTTACCCGTTTCAAGGAAAAACCCGCCGAGCCGGAACCCATCCCCGGCAGCACCGATACCGCGCTGGCCTCCATGGGTATCTATGTCTTCAACACGGCATTTCTCTACGAGCAGTTAATCAAGGACGCGGATTCCAGTGCCTCAACTCATGATTTCGGCCACGATATCATCCCTGCACTGATCAAGAGATACCGGGTTTTCAGCTACCCGTTCCGGTCATCGGACGAGGGGCAGAATCCCTATTGGCGCGATGTCGGTACCATCGACTCCTTTTGGGAATCCAATCTGGAACTTATCGGGGTGTTGCCGGAGCTCAACCTCTACGATGACCAGTGGCCCATCTGGACTTATCAGGAACAGCTGCCGCCGGCGAAATTCATTTTCGACGATGATGACCGTCGTGGCATGGCGCTGGATTCGATGGTATCGGGCGGCTGCTTGATATCCGGCGCCACGGTACGGCATTCACTGCTGTTCTCGAATGTGCGCATTGGGTCCTATACGCTGCTGGAGGATGTCGTGGCATTGCCCAACGTGCGTATTGGCCGCAATTGCCGGGTTACCAAGGCAATCATTGATAAAAACTGCGATCTGCCCGACGGTATTATCATCGGTGAAGATCCGGTTGCCGATGCCGAGCGTTTCTATGTCAGTCCCAATGGTGTAGTCCTGGTCACCCCCGAGATGCTTGGCCAGGAAATCCATCATGTCCGCTGAGTCACCGCTCAGCCTTGTCATCTGCTGGCACATGCACCAGCCCCAGTACTGCGACCTGATTAGCGGCACCTACCAGTTACCCTGGTCTTATCTGCACGCCACCAAGGATTACATCGACATGGCGGCACACCTGGAAGCCGTGCCGGAAGCACGTGCAGTGGTTAACTTTGCACCGATCCTGCTGGAACAGTTGTCCGACTATGCCGGCCAGATCAACGGATTTCTGTCCGAACACAAACACATCCGGGACCCGCTGCTGGCCGCACTGGTCAGTCACGTACTGCCCGTCAGCAAGGATCAGCGGATGGAGCTTGTCAGTGCCTGTCTGCGTGCCAACAAGCTGCGCTCGATCAAGCGCTTCGAGCCTTATCAGAAGCTTGCCGAGATGGCCGGCTGGTTTCATGAACATCCTTCCGGCATGTTGTATATCGGTGACCTGTTTATTACCGACCTGTTGGTTTGGTACCACCTTGCGTGGATGGGAGAAACGGTTCGGCGCAACAACAAGCTGATCCAGCAGCTGATGGAAAAGGGGACAGGCTTCACGCTGCATGAGCGGCGCGAGCTGGTGAAGCTGATTGGCGAGTTGCTCTCCAGCGTCATCGATCGCTACCGGGAACTTGCCGAAGACGGACACATCGAGCTGGCGATGTCACCTTATGCGCACCCGATCATGCCCCTGCTACTGGATATCGATACCGCCAAGGAAGCAATGCCGGATGTCCAGATGCCGCACCTGTCTGCCTATCCGGGTGGCGAGGAACGGGCAAGCTGGCACCTGAAGGAAGGTATCGCAACTTTCAAACAGTTTTTCGGCAAACGCCCGAACGGCTGCTGGCCTTCAGAGGGCGGTGTCAGTATGGCGTCACTGTCCCAGCTTGAAGAATTCGGATTCACCTGGGCTGCCAGCGGTGAGTCGGTATTTCGTCACAGCCAGTCAAATGAGGTCAATCACGAGATCTCTGACAGCAGTCTGTACCAGGGTTTCAGGACGGGAGAAGGAAGACTTGCCTGTTTTTTTCGCGACGATGGCCTCTCAGACCTGATCGGCTTTACCTATTCTGACTGGCATGCCGACGATGCCGTAGGGAATCTCATCGAGCATCTTGAGAATATTGCAGCCAGTACCCACCACATGGACGACCCGCTGGTATCCATCATCCTCGATGGTGAGAATGCCTGGGAACACTTTCCGGAGAATGGCTACTATTTCCTCAATACACTATACAAGCGCCTTGCTGCCCATCCCGGCATCAGGATGACCACTTTTTCCCGATACCTGGAAACCAAGCACAAACTTCCACGCATCAAGAAACTGGTAAGTGGCAGCTGGGTATACGGAACGTTTTCAACCTGGATTGGCGACAAGGACAAGAACCGCGGCTGGGAAATGCTGGCAGATGCAAAAAATGCCTTCGATGAGAGCATGCAGGAAAACCACCTGGGCAGTGAAGAGTTACTGGCAGCCCAGCACCAGCTCTCCATTTGCGAGGGTTCCGACTGGTTCTGGTGGTTTGGTGACTACAATTCGGCCGATACCGTGAGTGATTTTGAACGTATCTTTCGCATGCACTTGTCCAATCTCTACAACATGCTCGGCAAAGAGCCACCGGAGTATCTTGCCAGGGTCTTTGCTCAAGGTGGAGGTGAGCCGGTGCAGGGCGGTGTCATGCGCAAGGGCCAGTACACAGCATAGTCTGCAGCAAACGGCTATCTTTTCTGTCTGGCGTGAAGAATCCACTGAAACATCGCCGTGCCGGGGTGCTGCTGCATCCAACCTCCTTACCCGGTGCGCGTGCGCAAGGCAATATCGGACGGGATGCACGCCGCTTTGTTGATTTTCTTCAGGAGGCAGGGATTGGTGTCTGGCAAATGTTGCCGCTTGGACCCACACATACAGACGGCTCGCCGTATCAATGCCTGTCCGCACATGCCGGCAATACGAGCCTGATCTGTCTCGATGATCTGGTTGAATTGGACTGGTTGTCGGCTGAATCCGCCTGCAACGCACCTATTGCGGACTGCCTGGTAGAGGCAAAAAGCACTTTTGAAGCCACGGCAAGTACCCTGGATGTCGGGGCCTACAAAAAGTTCAGGCGCCAGCACGCGTTCTGGCTGGATGCCTATTCACTGTATCTGGCCATCAGGCAGCAACAGGACTACCGTCCCTGGTACCAGTGGCCAGAGAATCTGCGTGACTGGCAACAGGCCCGTTCCCTCCGTGAAAAATATCGCGAAGGCATTGAGCAGGCCTGTTTCGAGCAATACCTGTTTTACAGCCAGTGGTCGGCGTTACGCCACTATGCGAATGAACGCTGTCTGGCATTGTTCGGTGACATGCCCATTTACGTCGCGCATGACAGTGCCGATGTCTGGTCCAACGCCGAAATCTTCAGCATCGACAAGAGCGGGGCTCTGATCACCGTAGCCGGGGTGCCACCGGATTATTTCTCTGCGACCGGTCAGCGCTGGGGAAATCCGCTGTATCGCTGGGATCTGCTCGAGAAGCAGGGCTATGCCTGGTGGGTGGAACGTTTCAAAACACAGCTGGAACTGTTCGATCTTTTGCGGCTGGATCATTTTCGCGGCTTCGAGAAATACTGGGAAATTCCCGCGTCGGCTGAAACGGCGATTGACGGTCGCTGGATAGAGGGCCCCGGTGCCAGCCTGTTTGAGCGCTTGCGAGAGGTGTATGGTGAGTTACCACTGGTCGCTGAAGACCTCGGCATCATAACACCTGAAGTGGATGCCCTGCGGCTTGCCTACGGTTTTCCGGGCATGAAGATACTGCAGTTTGCTTTTGATGGCGGGGAGGACAACCCCTATCTACCACATAATCATGAGCGCCTGTCGATTGTTTATACCGGTACACACGACAACGATACAACACTGGGCTGGTATGACAGCCTCAATGAGCAGGAAAAGGAGAGGGTAAACAACCACCTGGAAAAATACCGGAAGGATATGCCATGGAGACTCATCGAAGCGGCGCTGGATTCCGTCGCCACGCTTGCCATGTTCCCACTGCAGGACCTGTTGTCACTCGGCAGTGAAGCCCGGATGAATACCCCGGGTACGATGGAAAACAACTGGCGCTGGCGGTTCACCTGGTCACAGGTCGAGCCATACCTGGCAGCTCAGCTACACGGCCTGATCATACGCTACGGCAGAGACAGCGCCTGCTTATAGCCAGATGATGTGTCCGGTCTCGAAGGGGTGGGACAGCAACGGATGATACGGATAGAGACGCAGCTTGTAGAACTGTAAGCCGGATAACGGTGGCGACAGGTCAATACTGAACACCGCCTCACCATCGCGGGTGGTTCCTGCCGGTCGTAGACGGATATACTCACGTTCCACGAAGGTGTCGTGTTCGGTATTGGTCCCGATGATGCATTCAAGCACCACATCCTCAGCCGTCAGCCCACCCAGCGTAACCGCGACCTCGATTTTCAGGCTATCACCGGACATCAGCCAGGTTTTGGCTTCATCGATGCGACGCAGGGATACGTCTTTCCAGGCAGCGTTGATCCTGGCCTTCCACGCGGCAAGCTCTTTTACACCCTTGTAATCATCCGCGCAGAGTTTGCTGTTCTGGCGGCTTGCCGGTGCGTAAAAGTTGGTAATGTAATCCCGCACCATCCGCTGCGAATTGTAATTCGGTATGATCGATTTCATCGATGCCTTGGAGATGCTTACCCAGCTCTCGGAATATCCCTGGGTATTACGGTCGTAGTAGAGCGGTGCAATCTTGCTTTCCAGCAGATCCAGCAGCTCACTGGCTTCCTCATGGTTGCGGTACTCAGGGTCAAAGTGAGGATCATGCGGCGTAATGGCCCAGCCATTCTCACCGTTATAGCCTTCCGCCCACCAGCCATCCAGCACACTGAGGTTGATGACACCGTTCATGCCTGCTTTCTGCCCGGAGGTACCGCTGGCTTCAAGCGGGTATTCGGGTGTGTTCAGCCAGACATCCACACCGGTAACCAGTTTGCGGCCCATGGCGAGATCGTAGCCTTCGAGCAGCAGGATATGACCGATGAACTCGGGCATGATTGAGAATTCATGGATGGTCCGGATCAGTTGCTGGCCGGGCGCATCACTCGGGTGAGCCTTGCCGGCAAATATCAGCAAGATGGGTCGTTGAGGATTTTTCAGTATCCGGCTGAGACGTTTCGGATCGGAAAATAACAGCGTGGCACGCTTGTAGGTGGCGAAGCGTCGGGCAAATCCGATTGTCAGGATATCCGATTCGCCGCTGCTTATGTGCTGGGTGAGGCGCTCCATTAGCACCTCGCTGCAGCCATTGCGGCGATACTGGTGCAGTGCACGCGACAGGACATTTCCAAACAACTCTGTTTTCAGCGACTGGCGCAGGCTCCAGTAACTATGGTCGGGAATTTCGTCGATGCATTCCCAGTAGTCTTCATTCAGCAGTTCGTCTCGCCAGGCACGGCCAAATCGCATGTCGTACAGATTGGACCATTCGCGCGCCAGGAATGTCTGCAGATGCACGCCATTTGTGACGTAACGGATGGGGTTTTCCCGGTAGGGGACATCCGGCCAGATGTAGTGCTCCATCTCCGAGGCAACCGTTCCATGGATACGACTGACACCATTATGAAAACGCGAGCCACGCAAGGCCAGCGCGGTCTGGTTAAAGGTGCCGTGATTCCCCGGTGTTGCACCCAGCTGCAGGAACTGCTGCATATCAATGCCCAGGTCCCTGATGTAGTCTCGAAAGTAGCTGGCTACCAACTCATGATCAAAGATGTCGTGGCCTGCTGCTACAGGTGTGTGCGTGGTAAAGACCGTACCGGCTGCGATCATCTCCAGTGCACAGGGAAAGTCAAAGCCTTTCAGCGTGCCTTCGCGGCAGCGTTCCAGGATCTGGAAGGCGGAATGACCTTCATTGATATGCCAGACGGTTGGTTTCAGTCCCAGTGCCCGCAAGGCCCGCACACCGCCAATACCTAGCACGATTTCCTGCTGAATCCGGGTATTTCTGTCTCCCCCATAGAGCTGGTGGGTAATGATGCGGTCGTGTTCCTGGTTGCGGTCCAGATCACTGTCCAGCAGGTACAACCTGATATGTCCTGCCTTGGCACACCAGACACGCAGGTAGACCTTGCGTCCCGGAAAGTCGATCTCGATCAGCAGCGGTTCGCCTTGTGTGTCAACAGCCTGGGTAACGGGCAGGTCATAAAAATCTGAGGGCGTGTAGTGCGAAATCTGGGTACCGTGTTCATCGATCGTCTGGTTGAAATAGCCCTGGCGGTAAAGGATACCCACGGCAACAAAAGGGATGCACAGGTCGCTGGCGGCCTTGCAGTGGTCACCCGCAAGGATGCCAAGACCACCCGAGTAAATGGGTAGACTCTCGTGGAAACCAAATTCTGCGCAGAAGTAGGCGATCAGGTCTTGTTGCGCATCAATGTGTTCACTGATGCTGGCAGGCATGGACTGCGTATGATAGGTATCGTAGGCTGCAAGAACCCGTTGGTAATCCTCCATGAAAACGCGGTCTTTGGCGGCCGCCTCGAGCCGTTCTTGCGAGATCCGTCGTAAAAAGGTTTTTGGATTGTGGCCGGAACTCCCCCAGAGATCCTGGTCAAGCCGGGTAAACAGGCGCCTGACCTGCCGGTCCCAGCTGTAAAAAAGGTCATTGGCCAGGTCTTCGAGTTGTTTTAGTGCCGCCGGTATGCGTGGCTGCACTTCGAGGGAAAATCGTGTGCCTGACATCTAAGGTTCCTGTACTAGTGGAAAATTTCGGGATCAAGCATTCCGCTGATTCTTTAAATAATGGTGCAAATAATGGTGCCGAGGGCGAGAGTCGAACTCGCACGGTATTGCTACCGGTGGATTTTGAGTCCACTGCGTCTACCAGTTCCGCCACCCCGGCATTCAGGTGCCACCGAATCATAAAGGCCGCTTAGTATAAAGATTCCGCGCTCATGGGCAAGCATCAGCCAAAAGCAGGGCTGTGCTACTATCACGCGCCATGCAGCGCAGCGACTTTCAGTACCATCTTCCCGGCGCACAGATTGCACGCCATCCCTGCAGTGTGCGCAGTGCCAGCCGCCTGCTGTGCATCAATCCGGAAAGCGATGAATTGCGTGACGGCCACTTCAGTGACTTCCCGGGGAAACTCGAGCCCGGTGACCTGCTGGTATTTAATGATACGCGTGTCATCCCGGCGCGATTGTTGGGCGTCAAGGAATCCGGCGGCAAGGTAGAGGTACTGGTAGAACGCATTACCTCCGAGCATGAAGTCCTGGCCCATGTCCGTGCAAGCAAGTCGCCTCGGCCCGGCAGCCGGCTGTTGCTAGACAATGCCATAAACGCTCATGTTGTTGAACGTGTTGATGATTTATTCAGACTGGCATTTACAGGCGAGGACACCATGCTGGAGCTGCTGCAAAAACACGGCCATGTCCCCCTACCGCCCTACCTCTGCAGAGGCGATGAACCGCAGGACCATGAACGTTATCAAACGATCTACGCAAAAAATCCCGGTGCAGTGGCCGCGCCGACAGCCGGTCTGCACTTTGATGACGCGATCATGCAGCAATTACAGCTACGTGGCATCGACATGGCGTTTGTCACACTGCATGTGGGTGCAGGTACCTTTCAGCCGGTACGGGTGGAAGCACTTGAAAACCATGTAATGCACCATGAAGCGTATGAAATCGGCACTGCGACCTGCCAGAAGATTGCCAAGACACGGCACCGCGGTGGACGCGTCGTTGCCGTGGGCACCACCGTGGTGCGCACACTGGAAGCGGCCATGCAGGGCGGCGGCTTGCCGGAACCTCACCAGGGTGAAACCAACCTGTTTATCACGCCAGGTTATGAATTTCGCTGTGTTGATGCATTACTGACCAACTTTCACCTGCCGGAATCAACGTTGCTGATGCTGGTTTGTGCCTTTGCCGGGCATGAGCGGATGATGCGGGCCTACCAGCATGCCATAGCAAAGGGTTACCGCTTCTACAGTTACGGTGATGCCATGTTCATTGAATCCCGTCACACCTCCTGAGTCAAAATACCGTGAAATTTGCCTGCATCCAGACAGACGGCCGCGCACGCTGCGCACAGTTGATTTTTGATCGCGGCTGTGTCGATACGCCGGCGTTCATGCCGGTCGGGACCTACGGCACGGTCAAGGCAATGACCCCGGAAGAGGTCAGCGGCAGCGGTGCACAGATTATTCTTGGGAACACCTTCCATCTCATGCTGCGCCCGGGCACGGAGATCATCAACCAGCATGGCAGCCTGCATGACTTCATGAACTGGACGGGGCCAATCCTGACGGATTCCGGTGGCTTTCAGGTCTTTAGCCTTGGTGCATTACGCAAGATCTCTGAAGCGGGTGTACAGTTCAGTTCACCGGTCAATGGCGATAAAGTTTTTCTCGGCCCGGAAGAATCCATGCAAGTGCAACGCGCACTTGGCGCTGATATCGTGATGATCTTTGACGAATGCACCCCGTATCCTGCAAGCGAGACGGAGGCCCGGCTCTCCATGGAGCTGTCACTGCGCTGGGCGCGTCGCAGCCATGTGGCGCATGGCGACAACCCGGCAGCGCTGTTCGGTATTGTGCAGGGGGGAATGTATCCGGCGCTCCGGCAGGCCTCACTTGCAGGCCTGCGGGAGATTGGCTTCGATGGTTATGCCCTGGGTGGCCTGTCAGTGGGTGAGAGCCGAGAAGAACGGGAGGCAGTGCTGCAGCAAACAGTCGCGGCACTGCCGGAAGAAGCACCGCGCTACCTGATGGGCGTGGGTACGCCGGAGGATATTGTCGAGGCTGTATACGCCGGCATCGACATGTTCGACTGCGTGCTACCTACCCGTAATGCGCGAAATGGTCATCTTTACGTATCCGCGGGGATCGTCAAACTAAGGAACCGTGCCAACAAAACCGATACCCGGCCGCTGGATGAGGCATGCAGCTGTTATACCTGCCGGAATTACAGCCGCGCCTACCTGCATCATCTGGACAAGTGTAACGAGATCCTGGGCGCACGCCTGAACACCCTGCATAACTTGACGTATTACCAGAATCTGATGTCCAGTCTTCGTGCAGCGATCAAGGGGCGCTCACTTGATGCCTTTCGCAGGGATTTTTATCATCGACGGGGTCAAATGGCGCCAGCTGTGCCATAATACCGCGCTTTTATCGGGATCATCCCCTTTCGGACATCCAGAACAGCGTACCAGGCCGTCTTTGCAAACGGCATAAAGGAGTGAAACAAGCATGAATTTCTTTATCTCAGATGCACTCGCAGCAGCACCGGAAGCACAGGCCGACCCACTGACAAGCCTGTTGCCACTGGTTTTTATTTTCGTGGTTTTTTACTTTCTGCTGATACGGCCACAAAGCAAGAGAGCAAAAGAGCATAAACAAATGGTCGAGGCCCTGGCCAAGGGTGATGAAGTCGTTACCAATGGTGGCCTGCTGGGAAAGCTTACGAAAATCGGCGATAACTTTGTCGAACTGGAACTGGCCGAGGGGATCACGGTGAAACTGCAGCGTAATGCGATTGCCAATGTGATGCCCAAGGGAACCATTAAAGGACTGTAGGGCTCTGTAAGGACTTTTCTAATTATGAATCAGTACCCCCTGTGGAAATACCTGCTGCTCGCCTGCGTGCTGGTGATCGGCGTGATCTACGCACTACCCAACCTCTACGGAGAAGACCCGGCGCTGCAGATCTCTGGCAGCCGTAATGCAACCATGGACTCGGCGGCAATGAACACGGCAGTCAGTGCACTGAAAACGGCAGACATCCCGATCAAGTCCACCGAGTTGAAACCGGGGCAGTTGCTGATTCGCTTCAACGATACCGAAGCACAGATCAAGGCGGTTGATTTCGTAAAATCCGCTCTGGGTACAGACTATACGGTGGCGTTGAATCTTGCCCCGGCCACCCCTGCCTGGCTCAGCAAGCTGAATGCTTTACCGATGTATCTTGGCCTCGATTTGCGCGGTGGTGTTCACTTCCTGATGGAAGTGGACATGAAAGCCGCCATTGAGCAGGCCATTGAACGCTACAGCAATGACATCCGGACACTGTTACGTGACGCCCGGATTCGCTACGCCATGATCCGGGCAGAAGAGCAGGGCGTGCGCATCATGTTTCGCAGTGAGTCGGACAGGGAACAGTCCCGCAAGCTGCTGGAAAGTGAATTGCCATCACTGGAAATCGATGATATAGAGAGCGAAAATCCAGGCCTGCTGGCAAAACTAAGTGAACAGGAAATTCGTGATCTTGAAAAAAATGCCCTGCAGCAGAATATTCTGACGCTGCGGAATCGTGTTAACGAACTGGGCGTTGCCGAGCCGGTGATTGTTCAGCAGGGCTCACAGCGTATTGTTGTGCAACTGCCCGGCGTACAGGACACGGTTGAGGCAAAGCGTATTCTGGGCGCAACCGCGACACTTGAATATCGCGCGGTTGATTATGAGCATGATGTGCAGAAGGCGGTCGCGGGTACTGTCCCTGCAGGCTCACGCCTCTATAAAGACCGTGACGGTAACCCGGTACTGTTAAAACAGGCGGTAATCGTTACCGGTGACCAGATTGTCAATGCCAGTTCCGGGATTGACCAGCAGTCCGGTGGCCCCCAGGTATCCGTCATGCTGGATGCCAAGGGCGCTCGCAGCATGCTGAATTTCACCAAGAAGAATGTCGGTAAACCGATGGCCGTGGTGTTCATAGAAAACAGGACCGAAACCAAACTGGTCGATGGCATACCCGTCAAAAGTAACAAGAAGGTTGAAGAAGTCATCAGTGTTGCAACCATTCGTGATGTTTTCAGCAAGCGCTTCCAGACCACCGGTCTGGATAGTCCGCAAGAAGCACATGAACTTGCCTTGCTGCTGAGATCTGGCGCCCTCGCGGCTCCGATCAACATCGTAGAAGAACGTACCATCGGCCCGAGTCTGGGCAAGGACAACATCGCACAGGGATTTAAATCCGTGGTCATCGGCTTTCTGGGGGTACTGGTCTTTATGGCCCTTTACTACAGGGTATTCGGACTCGTCGCAGACATGGCGCTGGCACTAAACCTGGTGCTGATCGTCGCCATACTCTCACTGTTGCAGGCCACCCTGACGATGCCGGGTATCGCCGGGATCGTGCTCACCGTGGGTATGGCGGTTGACGCTAATGTGCTCATCTTCGAACGCATTCGTGAAGAACTGCGTAACGGTAACAGCCCGCAGGCCAGTATTCATGCTGGTTACGAAAAGGCGTTATCGACCATTGCGGATGCCAATATCACGACCCTGATCGCGGCCGTTGTTCTCCTGAGTTACGGTACGGGTGCAGTGAAAGGTTTTGCCGTGACCCTTGCGATTGGTATTGTCACTTCGATGTTTACCGCCATCATGGGTACACGAGCAGTGATCAACCTGATATATGGCGGGCGTCGACTGGCCCGCCTCTCGATCTAGGACTGAAGGTACAGACGATGCAACTGTTAAAAAGCAAAAAGACGATCGACTTTATGGGCAAGAGGCGGCTGGCTATCCTGCTCTCGACGGTGCTGCTGGTGATTTCCCTGGCTGCATTGATTACCAGGGGACTGAACTTCGGCATTGACTTTACCGGCGGCACGCTGATTGAGGTTGGCTACCCGCAGGCAGTCGAGCTTGAACCGATAAGGGCTGCTCTGGCCGACTCGGATTTCTACGGTGCGCAGGTTCAGCATTTCGGTTCTTCACGTGACGTGCTTGTACGTATCGCCCCCCAGACTGACAAGGAAAGTGCACAGCTCAGTGATGAAGTAATGGCCGCCCTGCAAAAGCAGAATGCCGATGTTGAAAAACGACGCGTTGAATTTGTTGGCCCCCAGGTGGGTGAAGACCTCACGGAACAGGGCGCACTGGCAATGATCTATGCGCTGCTTGGAATATTGATCTATATCATGGTCCGCTTTCAGTGGCGTTTTGCGCCGGGTGCGGTGATCGCCCTGATCCACGATGTCACCATCATTATCGGCTTCTTTGCCGTATTCCAGTATGACTTTGACCTGACGGTGCTGGCAGCAATCCTGGCCGTCATCGGTTATTCACTGAACGATACCATTGTGGTGTTTGACCGCATCCGGGAGAACTTCAGAAAAATGCGCAAGGGAACAGCACTGGAAATCATCAATTCCTCACTTAATCAGACAATCTCTCGCACCTTGATGACATCGATCACCACCTTGCTGGTCTTGGTTGCACTCTTTGTTTTCGGTGGTGAAGTGATTCACGACTTTTCACTGGCATTAATACTGGGTGTGGTGGTGGGTACCTATTCGTCAATCTATGTGGCCAGCACTGTGACACTGGCACTGGGTGTAACGAAGGCAGACTTGATGCCAGCGAAGGTGCAACGCAAGGAAGGCGACGGCAGTATGGTCTAGCTCAGCGCTTGCTTTTGTTTTCCCGCGGGAACGGGATGATAGCGGCCGATTGTTGCGTGTAATTTTCAGCTTCTTCAACGGCAAGGATTTCCATTTTGGCCATCTCACTGCCGCAACAGGCCTCCTGGGTGAACCCGATCATTCCCTGCATGACGTCGCGCATGATCATTTCCAGTGCATCCTCGTTAATTCTTTTATTTTTCAATTGATATCACCCTGCTTGATTGATCACAATTAGTGATTTATGCATCGGCGCAGGGTAATCAAACTTGAACCATTGAAGCACGGAATGTCCCCTCAGACATCCGCTTTGTAGGTAACCGTTGATTCAATCTGTTGAGCGATTGTTTCGCAACTGCCTCGACAAACCTAGCGGGCAAGATCCTCACTGACAAACGGGCGGATGGTTTTCAGAATTTCTGCAAAGACCTTCGGGCTGCCGGCAACCAGATTGCCACTTTCCAGATAATTGTGGCCGCCCAAAAAATCACTTGAAAGGCCACCGGCTTCCTGGATCAACAAGACACCAGCTGCCATGTCCCAGATATTCAGGCCGATCTCCCAGAATCCATCGAGACGTCCGGCAGCGACATAGGCTAGGTCGAGTGCCGCTGAGCCGGGACGTCGGATACCGGCGGTGCGCGGAAACAGCGCGCGAAACATGTCGAGGTAGGCATCAAGATGCTGCTGCGCCTTGAATGGAAATCCGGTACCCAGCAATGCTCCATCAAGAGAGTTTCGCTTTGCGACCCGAATTCGCCGGTCATTCAGTGTCGCACCGGCTCCTCGTGTTGCGGTAAAAAGTTCCTGCCGCAGCGGGTCATATACCACAGCCTGTTCCATGCGACCCTTATGGCTGAGGGCAATTGATACGGCAAACTGCGGGAATCCGTGTAAAAAGTTTGTCGTGCCATCCAGCGGGTCAATGATCCACTGGTACTCGTTACCGTCGCTCAGGCCACTTTCTTCGGCAAGGATGCTGTGGTCGGGAAAGGCCCTGCGCAGAATGCTGATAATCTCCTGCTCGGCATTCTGGTCAACCTCGGTAACGAAATCATTTCGGTCCTTGGAATGGACGGCGAGGCTGTCCAGTCTTCCAAGGTTCCTGATGATTACGTTACCCGCACTTCTGGCTGCGCGGATCGCGATATTGAGTGTGGGATGCATAGTGTGTATTCCTGAGGCGGATAGTAGCGACGCAACCGGGAGGCAAAGCATACAGAGGCCCGCAGCGTCGGGTAAAGGGCTATTTAGGCAACGACAATGTGCTGGCAGTTATGAATCATGCTAACGTAATCCACGGCCATGAAATGGCAGGGAAGAGGCCCTGCCTGGAGAGTTATTCTTCGCTGTATTTTTCTGGCCACTGGAATCAGGTTTATCGAGAACAACTCTTGGGCAGGTGGCGATCCCGTCAGCCATCATTCACAGGATGGCCGATCATCTGCCCCATCTGCAGTGACTGCCCGGCTTGCAGGCTGTCAGCCCACCGTATCATGCCGGGTCTGAACAGGAGAATAACCGTTGAACCCATATTGAAACGCCCCATCTCATCCCCGCGCCGGAGTTCAATCGCCTTTTTACCAGATGGTTCGCACGCGCTGTGCAGCAGTGACATCCCCATCTGCGGATTGACGGTACCCGACCAGACTGTTTCCATACAGGAAACGAAGATGGCACCGACCATGATCAGCGCCATTAGTCCCACTGGTGTTTCAAACAGGCAAACCAGGCGTTCATTGCGAGTAAACAGTCCCGGTATTGCGCGTGTTGTGTGGGGAGCTACACTGAATAGACGTCCGGGAATGTAGGTCGTTTCAAGCAACTTTCCGTCACAAGGCATGTGGATGCGGTGGTAGTCGCGCGGTGACAGGTAGAGTGTCGCAAACTTACCATGTTTGAACAGTGCAAGCTGTTTGTCGTCACCCCCCAAGAGAGCCGCAAGTGAGTAATCGCGGCCCTTGGCCTGCATCAGTCGCTCCTCAGTAATATCACCGGCCTGACTGACAAATCCGTCAACCGGACTGGTGATTGCAAGAGGATCCTGTGGCAGCGGACGGGTAAACGGTTTCAGTGCACGCGTGAAGAAGTGATTGAAATCATTATAGTCTTCAGCCGACGGGGCTTCGGCATCCTCCATATTGACCCTGAAATGCCTGATAAACAGCCTGATCAAGGCTGTTTTCAACCAGACGGTTTGCCAGCGGGTTACTGTTCGCACCAGTCTGGATAACAGCTGGTGAGGTAACAAGGCCAGTGGCCAGGACTTCAAATTATCCAGCAGGCTGGCAGGACGACTAGGCATATTGCAGACAGACTACTGCTGATTAATGGTGATGGTGGGCGTGATCGTCTTCACCGCGCTTGCGAACCACCGGAGCCTGTACGGTGATGCTATCCCCGTTACTCACATGGATCACCAGTTTGACTTCATCACCCTCACGCAGGGACCGCAGTGGGTCAAACAGCATCAGGTGCAACCCACCCGGTTCGAAGCTGATGCTGCCGTGAACCGGCAGTGGCAACTGCTCGACAGGCATCATTTTCGCTACACCATCTTCAACAACCGTCCGGTGGATCTGGGCATCCCGGAAATCCGGGCTCTCGATACGGGTAATCGTATACTGCGTGTCACCGTTGTTCTTTATTACCATATACGCGGCAAGCACCGTGGATGCTGGCGGTGCTTCACGGATCCAGGGGTCTTCAACATCCACTGCAGGGGCAGCCATGACAGGGGACAGGAGACACAGCATAACAAAAAAGATTGCGGCGGGAAGTTGCTTATGAATTCGTATCATTGATAGGCCTGTAAGATCTTTCTGAAATCACCTGCGATTTTCTCGGCCGATAGCGGTGGTGAAAATACTGCATGATAGCGACCATCCGGATCAAACAGGAACACAGCGGCGGTATGATCCATCAGGTAGCTGTCGCTGCCGGGTTCCGGTTGTACCCGGACATGGAGTATCCCCAGCTGCTTGGTGAGTTGTTCCAGCCCTTCATCCGTTCCGGTTACACCGATAAAATCACCATTGAAGTAGGTAACAAACTGGGCCAGACGCTCGGGGGTATCGCGTTCCGGATCCACGGTTACCATAATGAAGCGAACGTCAACATCCAGATCCTGCAGCCGTTGTGCGACGCTGTTGAGAACAGAAAGCGTCGTGGGGCAGACATCCGGGCAGTAGGTGTAGCCAAAGAACATGAATGACCAGCGATGTTGTAGGGAAGCATTGTTAAAAGCCACATTATTGTGATCGACCAGCTCGAATGGCTGGACCGCTCTCGCCACCGGAAAGCGCGTGGCCGAAAGTTCATCCTGAGGCCCGGACCTCTGCAGCACCAGTCGCGCAGACCATATACCGGCTGCCGTGGCAAGCAGGACTATAATCACACCTATTAGAATGTGACGGGAGATCGGGGTTGGCCGCTGTGTTGTCATGGGGCAGGATTATTCCACAAGAGCCTGCTGCGATACACTACTCCTTGTTGATAGTCAAAATATCCCGATGAAGACAACTATGAACACGCCTCGCGCGTTAATCCAGTGGGGTGCTGGCCAGTTTGAAAGGGCAGGGCTTGTTTTTGCACATGGTACCGATAATGCAATTGACGAAGCAGCCAGCCTGGTCATGCACGCATTGCAGATCGGCTATGATCAACCGGATGAGGTGCTCGATACAGAAGTCACCCTGGCAGAGCGACGACAAGTCGAGCAGTTGCTGCAACTGCGCATAACCAGTCGCAAGCCTGTTGCCTACCTGTTACACGAAGCCTGGTTTGCCAACCTGCCATTTTATGTGGATGAACGTGTGTTGGTGCCACGCTCACCGATCGCCGAGCTTGTCGAGGCGCAGTTTGCACCCTGGATAAAGCCGGATCAGGTCAACAGGATTCTTGACATGTGTACCGGTAGCGGTTGTATCGGCATTGCCTGTGCGCATGCCTTTCCAGGCGCGGAAGTTGACCTGAGCGATCTGTCCTGCGAGGCGCTGGATGTCGCGCGGGAAAATATCAGTCGCCACCACCTGGAGTCACGCGTAAATGCCATAGAGTCGGACATTTTTGCCGCGTTACATGGGCGTGTGTATGACATTATTGTTACGAATCCACCCTATGTGCCGCTGGAGGAAATGCAGCAACTGGCACCGGAGTTTGCATATGAACCCTCAATGGGCTTGCTTGCCGGATCCGATGGACTGGATATCGTCGTACACATATTGAAGCAGGCTGCCAGTCATCTTAGTGATCACGGCATCCTTGTGGTCGAGGTCGGACATACACAGGAACTCCTGCTTGCCTGCTATCCGCAGGTACCCTTCATGTGGTTTGATTTCGAATACGGTGGCAGCGGCGTTTTTATGCTGGATTCAGAACAACTGAGACTTTACCAGCCAGTATTCGACCAGGTAGTTTCACAACGTACGGCTCATCAGGGCTGCCGAGGAGACAAGGAATGAGTGGACGAGCCAAGAGCGCCAAGGAATACGCCAGTCTGGTTGACCAGGTTATTGCTGAATTGCAGGATGTCCTGGATGCCGCCCGTTTTGATTTTGATGAAGTGGAAAGCAATACTGATCATGTGGAGGTATTGCTGAAGGAAATGCGAGATCTGCGTGCATCCATGGCAGACGGCAGTTACCAGTTTGGTCGCAATGACTTGCCTTTTATGCGCATTGTGAAGGCGCACAATGACAGCGACTTGCCCTTTATCCGCTTATTTTATGATATCAATCAGACCCATCGGCAGGGCCTGGATATTGGGGAAAGCTGAGTGTCGTCCCGGGCGCGGGCAACTGGCTCAGCGCTTCGGTCGATAAATCAAACCCGGACGGATAAGCAGTTCATCCTTGCCCAGCTGTTGCAGTGGAAACTCCCCGTCGATACTTTCTGCAATGCGATCGAAGATATAAGTGCCGCTGCCTGATTCGATCGTCTGGTAGATGGGTTGCCCGAGGTAGCTACCAACCAGTGAGCTCCGTTGCGTTTGCGATTGTGCCACGATGTTCTCCTTGAACAGGTTATGAATGGATGCACCGAAACTATCGGTTACGGTTATCTGATCTTTAATTAAGGGGCGACGCTTCGCCTGTGAGTGGTTACAATATCCGCATGTCAGGGAACACCATTGGAAAATTATTTACCGTAACCAGCTTTGGCGAGAGCCATGGCGCGGCGCTGGGTTGCATCGTGGATGGTTGTCCGCCGGGACTGGAGCTGTCAGAGACTGACTTGCAGTTTGAGCTGGACCGTCGCAAACCCGGCAAATCACGGCACACCACCCAGCGTCGTGAAGCGGACGAGGTACAGATACTTTCCGGTGTGTTTGAAGGAAAGACCACCGGTTCACCGATTGGACTGATCATACATAATACCGATCAACGCTCCAGGGACTATTCAAAGATCAAGGACCGTTTTCGTCCCGGGCATGCGGATTACACCTACCAGCAGAAATACGGGTTCAGGGATTACCGTGGCGGCGGACGCTCCTCCGCAAGAGAAACCGCCATGCGGGTAGCCGCAGGAGCAATCGCAAAAAAATACCTGCAGCTGCGCCATGGCACCCGGATTCGTGGTTACCTGGCACAGCTCGGGCCTATCAAGCTGGAAATGAAAGACTGGACAGCGGTAGAGCAGAACCCGTTTTTTTCACCAGACCCGTCCCGAGTGGCAGAACTCGAAACGTACATGGATGCCTTGCGCAAGGAGGGCAACTCGGTGGGCGCACGTGTCAATATAGTCGCAACAGGTGTACCGCCCGGATTGGGTGAACCGGTATTCGACCGTCTGGACGCTGATATTGCACACGCACTCATGAGCATCAATGCCGTCAAGGGGGTCGAGATT
Source organism: Gammaproteobacteria bacterium (assembly GCA_022340485.1). Taxonomy (GTDB): domain Bacteria; phylum Pseudomonadota; class Gammaproteobacteria; order UBA9214; family UBA9214; genus UBA9214. The sequence continues at coordinate 29,602 of JAJDNX010000129.1, forward strand.
GGCGCCGGTTTTGGCTGTGTCATCCAAAAAGGTACCGAGCATCGAGATGAGATCACACCAGCAGGATTTCTCAGCAATCATGCCGGTGGTACTCTCGGTGGTATTTCCAGCGGCCAGGATCTCCTTGCCAGCATTGCACTGAAACCCACCTCCAGTATCCGCATCCCCGGGCAAACGATCGACATCAATGGGAATCCGGTTGAAGTGGTCACTACCGGACGGCATGACCCCTGTGTCGGTATCCGTGCCACACCGATCGCGGAAGCCATGCTGGCGATCGTGCTGATGGATCACCTGCTCAGGCATCGTGCGCAGAACTTGGATGTCACATCCATGACTCCGACGATCCCGGCCGTGCCAGCGGACTAGCGCCCTCCGACCTAACCCGGTGTCTACGGTTGTGGCCTGACATGATTTACTGGCGGTTGTCGGGTTTTTACCTGTTTTACTTTGCCTCTCTGGGCGCACTGTTACCCTACTGGGGCCTGTACCTGAAGTCTCTTGATTTCAGTGTCACCGAGATCGGGCAACTGCTCGCCATACTCATGGCGACCAAGATTGTGGCCCCAAACATCTGGGGCTGGATTGCCGACCACACCGCTCACCGCATGGCGATTATCCGCCTCGCTTCTCTATTCGCAGCGATCGCTTTTGCCGGTGTCTTTTTTGCCGATGGTTTCTGGTGGCTGTCACTGGTGATGGCGGTATTCAGCTTTTTCTGGAATGCGTCGCTACCGCAGTTTGAAGCCACCACCATGAACCATCTTGGTGATGAGTTGCATCGCTACAGTGGCATCCGGTTGTGGGGTTCGATCGGTTTTATTCTTGCGGTTAGCGGTCTCGGAACACTGCTTGGACAGTCAGGTATAGGGATACTGCCAGTAGTACTCATGGGTCTGTTCGTGCTGATTTGGCTAAGCAGTCTGACAGTACCGGAATCTGCTGCAGGATACCTGCCACTTGACCAGGAACCGCTGCTCAAGGTGCTACGGAAACCGCTGGTTCAGTCGCTGTTGGCGGTGTGCTTCCTCGTGCAGGCTAGCCATGGACCGTATTACGCCTTTTTCAGTATTTACATGGAAGACTATGGTTACCCGACAGCCACCATCGGGCAACTATGGGCACTGGGCGTGGTCGCGGAAATCTGCGTATTCCTGCTGATGCCGGTATTGCTACCACGCTTTGGAGCGCGCAGGTTGCTGATAGCGGCAGTTGCCCTGACCACCCTGCGGTGGTTGCTGACGGGGCTGTATGCTGACAATCTGGCCGCTATTATCTTCAGCCAGACCCTGCATGCCGCCAGTTTTGGCTTGTATCACGCCGTGATGATTGCACTGATTCACTCCCTGTTTGTCGGTTCCCACCAGGGTCGCGGACAGGCTTTATACAGCAGTATAAGTTTTGGAGCCGGTGGCGCTGCAGGCATACTGGTCAGCGGCTATCTTTGGACCAGCATGAGTCCGCAGACCATGTATTTGATGGCTGCGCTGACCAGCCTGTGTGCATTGCTGGTCGTGCTATTTGGTGTCCGGAATATCCCTCAGGGTTGAAAGGAATGAATGGCTTCGTCACGTAGTTACTATATACTTTGTCGTTTAACAGGCAGCCACAGGCAAGCAGACGACTAGCAATGTCCGGTAAGACACTCTACGACAAACTTTGGGATGCGCACCTTGTCCGGCAGGACGAGGGCGGTATGGCCCTGATCTATATCGATCGTCACCTGATCCATGAGGTGACTTCTCCACAGGCCTTCGAGGGCCTGCGGCTCGCCGGTCGCAAGCCTTGGCGCACAGACTCGATCCTCGCAGTCCCGGATCACAACGTTCCCACCACCGACCGTTCACTGGGTATTTCTGACCCGGTCTCGCGCCTGCAGGTTGAGACCCTCGACCAGAACTGTGCCGAACTGGGTATCACAGAGTTCCTCATGAATGATCCGCGCCAGGGAATCGTGCATGTCATCGGACCGGAGCAGGGCGCAACCTTGCCCGGCATGACAGTGGTCTGTGGTGATTCACATACCTCTACACACGGTGCCTTTGGGGCCCTTGCATTTGGTATCGGCACGTCGGATGTTGAACACGTGCTAGCAACCCAATGCCTGATACTAAAGAAATCAGGGAACCTGGAAATCCGTGTTGACGGACAGTTGGCGCCGGGAGTTTCCGCCAAAGATGTGGTGCTCGCCATCATTGGCAAGATCGGTACCGCAGGAGGAACCGGCTTTGCGATTGAATTTTCAGGTTCCACCCTGCGTAGCTTGTCTATGGAGGGCCGTATGACGGTCTGCAATATGGCCATCGAAGCAGGTGCCCGCTCTGGCATGGTCGCCGTAGATGACACGACCATCAATTACCTTGCTGGCCGTCCCTATGCCCCCAAAGGCGAGCTCTGGGACCTGGCCATCAAAAGCTGGAAGGCACTTCACAGCGATCCGGATGCGTCATTCGATCGCAGTGTCAGCCTCGATGCCAGCACTATTCCGCCGCAGGTCACCTGGGGGACCTCGCCGGAAATGGTAGTCTCCATTGATCAGGTGGTACCGGACCCGGATAACGAAACCGATAGTGTCAAACGTGAAGGCATGCGCAAAGCGCTCGCCTATATGGATCTGAAACCCGGTACTCCCATCACCGATATACGGCCTGACCATGTATTTATCGGTTCCTGCACCAATGCACGCATAGAAGACCTGCGTGCTGCCGCCGCTGCAATCCGCGGTCGCAAGATTGCCCGAGGTATCAAGCAGGCACTGGTCGTACCCGGTTCGGGGCTGGTCAAGCGTCAGGCAGAGGCAGAAGGCCTCGACAAGATCTTTACAGACGCCGGCTTTGAGTGGCGTGAACCCGGTTGTTCCATGTGTCTGGCAATGAATGCCGACCGTCTGGCACCCGGGGATCGTTGTGCCTCAACGTCCAACCGTAACTTTGAAGGGCGCCAGGGCCAGGGCGGGCGCACTCACCTGGTGAGCCCGGCTATGGCGGCCGCCGCCGCGGTTACCGGTCATTTTACGGATACTCGCCGGGAACAGGCCTGAAGGAAGGGATATATTGCATGATAAAGATTGACAAGCATCATGGCATTGTCATGCCACTGGACAGACACAATGTCGATACCGACGCCATTATTCCGAAACAGTTCCTGAAATCGATCAAGCGCAGCGGCTTTGGTCACAACCTGTTTGATGAATGGCGCTACCATGACCATGGTGAACCCGGCATGGACCCCGCTAGCCGCAAAAAAAATCCGGATTTCGTGCTCAATCAACCGCGTTATGAGGGGGCCTCGATCTTGCTGGGCCGCCACAATTTCGGCTGCGGCTCATCCCGCGAACATGCCGTGTGGGCACTGATCGATCATGGCTTCCGCGTCGTGATTGCACCCAGTTTCGCCGACATCTTTTATAACAACGCCCGCAAGAACGGCCTGCTGTGCATCGTGCTGGATGAAGACCTCGTTGATCTTTTGTTCAGAGAGGTCACACAAAACCCGGGGTATCGCATACTGGTCGACCTGCCGACACAACAGATCGTCCTGCCCAATCGGCACACCATCGCCTTTGATATCGATCCTTTCCACAAGGAGTGTCATATCCGCGGCCTGGATGACATTGGCTTGACACTGGAACATGCCACAGAGATCCGTGCGTTTGAGGAAAAACGTCGCCAGACAGCGCCATGGTTATTTAATAATTAACTATAACTATTTCACATAAGTAATAGATATGTCACATAAAATAGCAATCCTTCCTGGAGATGGTATCGGACCAGAAATCATTGCCGAGGCCTGCCGTGTGCTAGAGGTGCTGCGTTCGGAGTACGGTCTCTCCATCGAGACCGAACGGGCGGATGTAGGTGGAGCGGCCTATGACGCACACGGTCACCCGCTACCTGAGCCGACACTGAGAGTCGCCCGTGAGGCTGATGCTGTACTGTTGGGTGCGGTTGGCGGAACAAAATGGGAAACACTGGAGCGTGCGCTGCGGCCTGAAAAGGGCTTGCTCGCCTTGCGCACCGAACTTACGCTGTTTTCTAACCTACGCCCCGCAATCCTCTATCCGCAGCTGGTAGCTGCCTCCACCCTGAGGCCAGAGATCGTCAACGGGCTTGATCTTATGATCGTTCGTGAATTGACTGGCGGCATTTACTTCGGTCAGCCACGCGGCATCCGTATCCTTGAAGATGGACAGAGGCAAGGCTTCAACACGCTGGTGTATTCTGAATCCGAGATCGAGCGCATCGGCCGCTCCGCCTTCGAGATCGCACGGAAACGCTCCATGCGGCTGTGCTCGGTAGACAAGGCAAATGTGCTGGAGGTTTCCGAACTTTGGCGAAGTGTCATGACGGGACTTGCAGCCGAGTACCATGATGTCGAATTGAGTCACATGTACGTGGACAATGCGGCCATGCAGCTGGTACGTAACCCCAAGCAGTTTGATGTCATGGTGACTGGCAATATGTTTGGCGATATTCTCTCGGACGCGGCGGCCATGCTTACCGGTTCGATCGGTATGCTGCCCTCCGCATCGCTGGACAGCCATGGCAAAGGGATGTATGAGCCGATCCACGGGTCGGCTCCCGATATCGCAGGGCAGGGTATTGCCAACCCGCTGGCAACCATACTCTCGGTGTCGATGATGTTACGCTACAGCCTCAATGAAGCAACGCTGGCCGATCACATCGACGCAGCCGTGGGAACAGTGCTCGACAATGGGCTGAGAACAGCAGATATTGCTTCCGCTGGCATGCATACTGTGAGCACCCGTGCCATGGGTGACGCAGTTGTTGACGCCCTGCGGGCAAAAAGCTAGAAATCGGGTATTTTTTAACCGTAACCAACCAATGGTAGTTAACACAGATGTCAGCCAAATATGATGTAGCCGTCGTGGGTGCCACCGGAGCAGTCGGCGAGGCCATGCTGGAGATCCTTGCCGAACGCAAGTTTCCGGTTAGCAAGGTATACCCGCTTGCCAGTAGCCGCTCGGCCGGCAAGAAGGTCCGTTTCGGAGATACCTATCTGACGGTTGAGGACCTGGATAGCTTTGATTTTTCCAAGGTTCAGATCGGCCTATTCTCGGCCGGTGCGAGCATTTCCGCAAAGTATGCACCCATTGCCGCCGCAGCCGGGTGCGTGGTGATCGACAACACCTCGCAGTTCCGCTATGACGACGAGATCCCGCTGGTCGTGCCGGAGGTGAACCCGCAGGCCATCTCTGACTACAAGCGCCACAACATCATTGCCAACCCGAATTGCTCGACCATCCAGATGCTGGTCGCACTGAAACCCTTGCATGATGAGGCCGGCATCGAACGCATCAATGTCTGCACCTACCAGGCAGTTTCGGGTACTGGCAAAGAGGCCATCGAAGAGTTGGCCTCACAGACTACCGAACTGCTCAACGGCCGGGAAGCCAGGGCCAGCGTCTATCCGAAACAAATTGCCTTCAATGTATTGCCGCAAATCGACGTCTTCATGGACAACGGCTACACCAAGGAAGAAATGAAAATGGTCTGGGAAACTCGGAAAATCATGGGCGATGATACGATCCGGGTCAACCCGACAACCGTACGTGTGCCGGTCTTTTACGGACACTCCGAAGCAGTACATATCGAAACCAGAAAAAAACTCGATGTCGCAAAGGCTACTGCCTTGTTAAAGAAAGCACCCGGGGTGGTAGTGATCGACAAACGCGAGGATGGCGGCTACCCAACAGCGGTAACCGAAGGTGCCAACCATGATGCCGTCTATGTAGGCCGAATCAGGGAGGATATTTCTCACCCGCGGGGCTTGGATCTGTGGGTTGTTGCCGATAATGTACGCAAAGGTGCCGCACTTAACAGTATTCAGATTGCTGAAATATTGGTCGAAGAGTATTTGTGAGCTATAGTCTGCCCACAGACAACATCAACGCAGCGTACGGAGCACCCGTACCGGTACTTTCGCTTAATAATCAATGGCTAAGCAACCTAAAGGGGATCTAGGCATGTACAGGAAATCGGCTGTAGCAGCAGCCCTGCTTTTTATTACCGCTTCCTCTGATATTCATGCGCTGGGACTTGGCAATATCAACATGCAATCGGCACTCAACCAGCCGATGAACGCCGCAATTGAATTGACCTCGGCGGCTGGGACTGATCTCTCGAAAGTGACTGTCACACTCGCTTCACAGGCTGCCCACCAGCGACTTGGCTTGTCGCGCTCTAGAATCCTCAATGATTTTGACTTCACCATCGAGCAAGACAATCGTGGCAATGCCTACATAAAGGTAAGCAGCAATGCTGCCGTCCACGAGCCGTTTCTGGAATTCCTACTGGAACTCACCTGGCCGAATGGTCATCTGTTACGTGAATACACGGTACTGGTAGATCCACCAATCACCATGCCGGCAACACCTCCGACACCGGCGGCACCCGTGGTTAGCAGTATTTCTTCCCCCGCACAGGCTATTCAGCAACGCCGCAGCAGTGCCCGGCCGGCACCGTCGACAGTTCGCGCCTCAACAGCGGCATCCGCGGATAGTTATGGACCGATCAGACGCAATGAGACCCTGTGGTCGATTGCAGAGAAGCTGCGCCCGGGTCGCGGCATTTCGATGCATCAGATGATGCTGGCTTTGCAACGCAAGAATCCACAGGCATTCGCGGACAACAACATCAATAACCTCAATGCCGGTGCAACCCTGAAAATCCCGACACGGGATGAAATACTCTCTGTTAGCGCATCCGAAGCCTTTGCAGAAACACAGCGGCAATATGCCGAGTGGCAGGAGCGTGGTCAACCGGTGGAGCCGGCCCAGGATACTCTGGCGGTTGCTGATACGGGTACCGATTCTGCCGCTGCAGTCACCACGGAATCTCGCTTGCAGTTAATGCCACCCGAGACTGAAGCGGTAGACGGCATGGCCACGGCTGGCGACCCTGTAGAGATAGACGGCACCTCCGCTGAAGCCAGCACTGAAACATTGAATCAACAGCTTGCACTGGCTACTGAAGAGGCTGAGGCCAACAAGGCACAATCCGCTGAATACCAGTCCCAGGTGAGTGAACTGGAAGAGCAGGTCGAAACTATGAAACGCCTGCTTGAACTCAAGGATGAAGAACTGGCCAGCATGCAGCAACAGCTCGCTGCCGACGCTGATAACGCGGACATCAACTCTGAAGCAACAGCGCCAGCTGCGAATGAAGCCGAACAGATGGAGGAGGAGCCGACCACTGTAGCAACCGCAGCAGAAGATGAGGCCGTGAATACCGTCGGAGACGAGTCCAGGGGCATCGTCAACAAGTTGATGGATAACCCGCTGCTCGCCGGTCTCGGGGTGCTGGTTGCGATGCTGCTGGGTGGTTTTCTCTGGGCTTCCACAAGGCAAAAGAACCGTACCGGGATCTTTGATGACGAAATGACGCTGGAGAAACACATGGCCAAGGCTGCATCCAGTGTCAAAAAGGACAACGCACCCCCCGTTATTCAGGTAAAAGAAAAAGAACTGGAACCTGCGCAGGCTTCCGAATCCTCCCATGATGACAGTGACCCGTTGACCGAGGCCGATGTGTACCTTGCCTATGGCAGGATTCAGCAGGCTGAAGATGTATTGCAGGCAGCATTGGCTACCTCACCACAGGACAATGCCATTCGCCTCAAACTGCTTGAGGTCTACCATGCCGCAGGGAATGTTGCTGCCTTTGACCGTGAAGCCAGTGATTTTCGTAATGGGGTCTCAGCAGAGGATGCCATGTGGTTACAGGTTGCATCAATGGGACACGCACTGTCACCCGGTAATCCCCTGTATCAGGCGGAAAGCAAGCATGCGGCCAATGACGGTGAAGATCTTGATTCGCCCAGCACACCCCACCAGGAGCATTTGCTTGACGGTGCGGTGAACGAAGTGGCGGATTCGGCGTTACCGGAAAGTATCGAGTACAGTCTCGATGAGGGAAGCGATATCGCCGCTATCGTAGACGTGAACGACGAGGAAGATGCCTCGGAAGGTCTGCTTAGTACCGCAGATGAAGTCACCACCAAACTTGACCTTGCACGCGCTTACCTGGACATGGGTGACCCGGAAGGCGCACGCAGCATACTTGGCGAAGTCATGGAAGAGGGCAACGACGATCAAAAAAACGAAGCTGAAGCATTAATGTCAAATCTTGCCTGATGTACACCCGCTGATACGTGTTGTCATCCTGCTATTGTTCACGGCAGGCATGGCAACAGCCCGACCCGAACTTCTTGCGGGCGGCACTTTACTATTACTGTTGTTGTATGCCTTAGCCGGAATTCCTTCACCGGCGATCCTGTTCCTGATGATCAAACGACTGCGCTGGCTGTTGCTGGCTATCCTCCTTGTTTATGGCTGGTGGACACCGGGAGAAAGCGTGTGGCCAGATGCCGGTGCACTGTCACCAAGCAGTGAAGGTCTTACACTTGGCTTGCTGCGGGTGATGGCACTGGTGGCTATTGTGGCCGCGGTTCACCTGTTACTGCAGAGCACCTCTCGTGAACAATTGCTACCTGCAATTATGCAACTGATCCGTCCGGTCACCTCACAACAGGTGCGTGAACGCATCGCGGTTCGGGTACTTTTGTCGATAGAAGCCGTCGCGCAGGTGCAAACACTAGTCAGTGAGGTATTGCGCAAGCATCCGATCAAAAGCTGGAGGATGTCGAGCCTTGCAGGAGCATCGCGGCTGCTTTACAGAACTGTGCTCGACAGGGCTGCACAGGCAGCAATCATGCCGATCAAGGTCAACGAACTGGATCCGCCTCCCTGGTGGCAATGGATCATCCCCCTGGCCATGAGTGGCCTGCTGTTCGTTCCTGTTTGAACCTGTCTGCGGGTTGCTGGCACGGTTGATGTAAAATGCCTGCCTGATCTGCATTCATCACGAGTAATGCTTATGCGTTTCGCTGCTTGCGTTGAATATGATGGTGCAGGCTTTTTTGGCTGGCAACGCCAGGCAGAAGGCCGCACGGTGCAGGCCTGTGTGGAACAGGCCATTTCAAAGGTGGCAGACCACAGCATCAAGGTGATCTGTGCGGGACGCACCGATACCGGTGTGCATGCCACCGGGCAGGTCATTCACTTCGATACCCAGGTCGAACGCCCGACCATCAATTGGTTGCGAGGAACCAATGCGAACTTGCCTGACGATATCAGTGTGCAATGGCTGACAGGAATGGACGATTCCTTTCATGCGCGCTTCAGCGCCACACAAAGGTATTACCGCTATGTGATCTACAATCATGCAAGCAGGCCGGCTTTACTGAGAAATCATGTCTGCTGGCAGCATAGAGAACTGGATGCCGGAACAATGGACCTCGCAGGGAAATACCTGCTGGGTGAACACGACTTCACCTCATTTCGGGCGGCTGCCTGCCAGGCACGCAGCCCGGTACGGACCATACATTCGCTCGAAGTAACGCGCAGCGGCCATTTTATCTACATAGATGTTATCGCCAATGCCTTTCTTCATCACATGGTGCGTTGTATAGCCGGCGTGCTGATGAAGATCGGATGTGGCGATCAGCCGCCACTATGGGTCAGCGAGTTACTACAGGTAAGGGACAGGCGCGTCAGTGGCATCAATGCCTCTCCCGCAGGTTTATATTTGATAGAAGTCCGCTACCCCGGTCATTTTAAGGTACCATCGCGTACCCGGTTGCCTGTATTCGGCTGACTGCCATTGATACGACCACTGGGACCACAGAGTTCTGATCAATCAATTGCGTAGACAGGATAGCTCCTCAGGTGACACGTACCCGCGTTAAAATTTGTGGCATTACCCGCGTTGCAGATGCTGCCGCGGTGGTGCAGTGTGGCGCCGATGCCCTGGGCCTGGTATTTCATCCAGACAGCCCGCGTTATGTTGATCTCGCGCAGGCCCGGCAAATCGCTGCATCGGTATCACCCTTCGTTACGGTTGTTGGGTTGTTTGTGAATACAGCCCCGGACGCCATTCGGCATATCATCGCCAATGTCCCGCTGGGTCTGCTGCAATTTCACGGCGACGAGGAGAATGCCCTATGTAATTCTTTTGGGCTCCCATTTATTAAATCAATCGCCATGCGTGAAGGAATCGATGTACTGTTTCTCATGGAACAATATCCCGATGCAAAAGGATTTCTGCTGGATGCCTGGCAGCCTCAGACATACGGCGGTGGTGGGGAGACCTTCGACTGGAAAATCCTGCCGGAATTGTCTCCCAGACCCCTCATCCTGGCTGGCGGCTTGACCCCTGAAAATGTCCAGACCGCGATTAACACCGCCCATCCCTATGCGGTAGACGTGAGTAGTGGCGTAGAATCCCGGAAAGGGATCAAGTCAGCTGCTAAAATGGCAGCTTTCATGAAAGGAGTAGAGAACAGTGACACAGGTGGTTACTAGCAGGACCAACCCGTCATCGCTACCCGATGAACGAGGACACTTCGGTGCCTTTGGGGGGCGTTTTGTTGCAGAAACACTGATGCGTCCACTCGACGAGTTGAATGCAGCCTACCGGAAATATCTGCAGAGTCCGGAATTTCTGGCAGAGCTGGACCGGGACCTGGCACATTTCGTCGGTCGTCCTTCACCGCTGTATTTTGCAGAGCGCTGGAGCCAGCATGTCGGCGGTGCACGCATCTACCTCAAGCGTGAAGACCTGAATCACACCGGCGCCCACAAGATCAACAATACCGTAGGTCAGGCACTACTGGCAAAACGAATGGGCAAGACACGCATTATTGCCGAGACCGGTGCCGGTCAACACGGTGTTGCCTCGGCAACGGTTGCAGCACGCCTCGGAATGGAATGTGTTGTGTACATGGGTGCTGAAGATATCAAGCGCCAGGCCATTAACGTCTACCGCATGCGCATGATGGGTGCCGATGTCGTCTCTGTTGAGTCAGGGTCAAAGACCCTGAAAGATGCACTCAATGAAGCCCTGCGTGACTGGGTTACCAATGTGGATAATACCTTTTACATCATTGGTACCGTGGCAGGTCCGCATCCATATCCGCTGATGGTAAGGGAATTCCAGACGGTCATCGGCCGGGAAACACGGCAGCAAATCCAGCAGCTGGAAGGACGCCTGCCGGATGCGCTGGTGGCCTGTGTAGGCGGTGGTTCAAATGCCATCGGCCTGTTTCACCCATTCATCGATGATGCAGGGGTTGCACTCTACGGGGTCGAGGGTGGTGGAGATGGCATTGAAACAGGTCGGCATGCCGCGCCGTTGTGTGCCGGCCGTTCCGGCGTGCTGCATGGAAACCGGACCTACCTAATGGAAGACCGCGATGGCCAGATCATCGAGACGCACTCCATCTCCGCAGGGCTGGATTATCCGGGTGTCGGCCCCGAGCATGCCTGGTTGAAGGATTCTGGTCGTGCCACCTACGTAGCGATCACTGACACGGAAGCCCTTGCAGCGTTTCATAACCTCACCCGAACCGAAGGCATCATGCCAGCATTGGAATCCAGTCATGCCTTGGCCTACGCCGCCAAACTCGCGGCAACCATGGACAAGGACAAGATTATTGTCGTAAATCTGTCAGGACGCGGCGACAAGGACATTCACACCATTGCAGAGCTGGAAGGAATCAAGGTATGAGCCGCATAAAGCAATGCTTTAGCGACTTGAAGTCGCAGCGAAAAAAGGCACTCATCCCGTTTATCACAGCAGGTGATCCGCAACCGGGCGTCACGGTGGGACTGATGCATGCAATGGTAACGGCGGGCGCTGATCTGCTCGAACTGGGTGTCCCGTTTTCCGATCCGATGGCTGATGGGCCGGTCATACAGGCCGCGTGTGAACGCGCACTCAGGCACCATGTGACCCTGCACAATGTGCTTGATATGGTGCGTGATTTTCGCAGAGATGATATAAAAACACCAGTTATTTTAATGGGTTATCTGAACCCTATCGAGGCATGGGGCTATGCGGCGTTTGCACAGGCAGCTGCCGCTGCCGGTGTCGACGGTGTCTTGACGGTGGACATGCCACCGGAAGAGGCGGGAGAGTTCACCGCGGCCATGAATGCTGCTGCCATTGACACCATTTTCCTGCTTGCACCTACCAGCGATGACAGCCGCATGCAAAGGGTCAGTGAAGTCGCCAGTGGTTTTATTTACTACGTATCCTTCAAGGGGGTCACTGGTGCGAATCGCCTGGATGTGTCTTCAGTTGCCACCAAGCTGAGTGAGTTACGCCATTATACGAAGCTGCCTGTAGGCGTGGGCTTCGGCATTCGTGATGCTGAAACCGCGGGGCAGGTGGCCGGGATAGCCGACGCCGTGGTCGTCGGCAGTGCGCTGGTTCAGCAGATTGCTGAACTCGCTGAACGACCCGAGGTCATTCCAGCTGCACTGGCAGTGACGATTGCCGAACTGCGTGCAGGCATTGATAAGGCCGTTTAGTCCGGAGGCAGACGACTTTTCGTATCCGCGGATGAACAGGTACAATCAAACGCATGAGCTGGTTTAGCAAACTCGTTCCCTCCAAGATCCGCACTGTCGGTGGCAACAAACGTACCGTGCCCGAAGGGCTGTGGATAAAATGTGATGGTTGCAGTGCCGTATTGTATCGCTCTGAACTGGAGCGAAACCTCGATGTTTGCCCGAAATGCAGTCATCACATGCGCATTGGTGCGCGCTTGCGGCTCGAGATGTTCCTCGACACCGACTCGGCACAGGAGCTTGATGCCAACCTAGAGCCGGTGGATGCACTCAAATTCAAAGACAGCAAAAAATACCGGGATCGTCTGGCTGCCGCGCAAAAGGCTACCGACGAAAAGGATGCACTGGTGTCGATGCAGGGGACCTTGCAGGGGTTGCCCGTGGTCGCCGTGGCATTTGAATTCAGGTTCATGGGTGGATCAATGGGTGCCGTAGTCGGTGAGCGCTTTGTACGCGCCGCCAAACTGAGCCTTGATCGTGGCTGGCCGCTGGTCTGTTTTTCCGCCAGTGGCGGGGCGCGCATGCAGGAAGCCCTGTTTTCTCTGATGCAGATGGCCAAGACCAGTGCTGCACTGGCGAGGCTCGCGGAAGCAGGCATACCATACATCTCGGTGCTGACCGATCCTACCATGGGCGGGGTGTCTGCCAGCTTTGCCATGCTCGGGGATATCAATATCGCCGAACCCCATGCCCTGATAGGCTTTGCCGGCCCACGTGTCATTGAGCAGACAGTCAGGGAAACCTTGCCGGAAGGTTTTCAACGCAGTGAATTTCTGCTTGAACACGGCGCCATCGACATGATTGTTGATCGCCGTGAAATGAGTGTAAAGATCGCCACTCTGCTGGCAATGCTGATGAAGCAGCAAATTACCGGGACCTGATATCACAAGCCTGGATCGACCCGCCTGTCGCAACAGCCAGATGGACAGCCCTCCCGATCACCGTTCCCTCTATCAAGTATAGATGATTCACTGTAGCTCACTTGCCGACTGGCTTGACTGGCAGGAGACTCTGCACCCGAAAAAAATCGATCTCGGCCTTGAGCGTGTCTTGCAGGTTGCTGAACGCATGCAGCTGCTGACACCACGCTACGGGATTGTCACGGTTGCAGGCACCAATGGCAAGGGCTCCAGTGTCGCCATGCTTGATGCCATCCTGTCGTCGGCCGGATACCGCACAGCCTGTTACAGCTCACCCCACCTCTTGCGTTACAACGAGCGCATTCGCATCGCAGGCAAGGAGGTCGATGATGAGGCACTGTGCAAGGCTTTCGAATGTGTGGAACAAGCCCGGGGGGACACCAGCCTTTCGTATTTTGAATTTGGTACCCTCGCGGCGCTCAGTCTCTTCCGTGCTGCATGTCCGGATATTGCCTTACTGGAGGTGGGCATGGGCGGTAGACTGGATGCCGTCAATATCCTGGATGCTGATGCCGCACTGGTGACATCGATTGATATTGACCATAGCGCCTGGCTGGGCACGGATCGAGAGGCAATCGGCCGGGAAAAGGCCGGGATTTTCAGGAAAGGCCGCGCGGCTGTCTGTTCAGATCCCAATCCGCCTGCCAGTGTGCCCAGACAGGCACAGAGTCTGTCTGCCAGCTGGTATGCACCCGGATGTGGCTTTGAGTGGAACACAACTGAAACGGGCTGGAACTGGTACTCGGATAAAAATGCCTACCAGGAACTTCCATTGCCGGCACTTCCCGGCGCTCATCAGGTGCAGAATGCAGCCGGAGTTCTCATGGTGCTGGAAACCCTGGCAGGGCGCTTCCCGGTCACAAGGTCGGCAATTGAGCAGGGGCTGGCTAGGGTGACACTGGCAGGACGTTGTCAGGTGTTGCCTGGTACCGTCGAGACCATTCTGGATGTCGCGCACAATCCCGATGCCGCGGAACAACTGGCTCTGATGTTACACAACCGCGTCATCCCGGGGCGGACCCGCGTAGTCCTGGGGATGCTTGCAGACAAGGACGTTGCAGGCTTTGTTGCAATGCTGGCACCCGTTGTGAATGACTGGTACCTCGCAACACTTCCGGGTGAACGGGGCCTGTCGGCTGGAGACCTCGGACAACTCATCAAACGTCGTGATCCCACCGAAACGATACAATCTTTCCGGGACGTGGTGAGTGCATTTCAGCAGGCCCACGCCGATGCAAAAAGCGGCGATCGGGTGGTTGTCTGTGGTTCATTTCTAACCGTAGCGGAAGTACTGGCATGTCATGTATAGTCGCCTGTGGCAGACTCGGCCGCCTGCGGACATCGCCTGATATCACGGAGTCATCATGGATCAGAAACTGAAGCAGAGACTGACCGGTGCAATTGTCCTGGTTGCGCTGGCTGTTATTTTTGTACCGATCATTCTTGAAGGTCCGGATAATGAATGGACCCCGCGCAGTCACAGTATTCCGGAACAGCCGCAGATGGATTACCGGGCAAGCATGGAACTCGAGTTACCGGAGCCATTGTCGAGCAAGGCGGAGCCTTCAGAAAGCGTGATCACCGAGGCATTGAGTCTGCAGGAAGAGACTGCACCGGCGCATGAGCCGCCGGCAGCTGAAGAAAAAACCGCGCCAGTAGCCCAGAAACCGGTAGAACCGGTGGTAACTGCACCACCCCCTCCCAAGGCGGCTCCGGCAGCACCCCCGCCAGCAAAAACCGAAAAACCCGCTGAGCCCGCTCTCCAGGGCTGGTTTGTGCAGGTTGGTAGCTTTGGACAGGAATTGAATGCCACTGGCCTGCGTGAACGGCTCAAATCAGCCGGATATGACACCCGACTGCAAAAAGTCGCGATCGGAAAAGGGTATGCCTACCGGGTGCTGGTCGGACCCTCCACTTCAAGAGCTGCCGCAGAAAAGCTAGCCGCCAGTCTAAAAGCCGGCCAGCAACTGTCCGGGATGGTCATCCAGTATCCCTGACGAACGCTGTAATTGTGAGTCTCGTAGCCGATCGCGTCGCAGTTCTGTTAAAATGCTCTGCATGCCAACCCGTTGAATTCCCACTGACCGGGAAATCCCGGTCCTAAACTCAGAGGTACTTATGGCATTTGCCTGGATTGATGTGGTGATACTCGCGTTGATTGCGTTGTCTGCGATTCTGAGCTTGTTCCGGGGCTTCGTAAGGGAAGCTGTCGCCCTGGCAACCTGGCTGATCGCGTTGTGGGTGGCAATGGCATTTTACGAAGACCTGGCGACCATGCTGGCACAATGGATCTCGGTTCCCTCTGCGCAAAAGATTACCGCCTTCGCGATTCTGTTTATCTGTGTGTTGCTACTCGGCGCCATCATTAACTTTCTTGCCGGAAAACTCGTTGACAAGACCGGCCTGACCGGCACTGACAAATTGCTCGGTATCGTATTTGGTGTTGCCAGAGGAGGGGTTATCGTCGCCATACTTGTGTTGCTTGCCGGCCTCACACCACTTCCCCAGGATCCCTGGTGGCAGGATTCGCAATTAATAGGCTATTTTCAGGAGCTGGCCCTGTGGTTGCGCAACTACCTGCCAAGTGAAATTGCTGACAACATCAACTATGCCTAGCAAAATCCTGCGCATGCTTTATTGAGGATCGTCTATGTGCGGGATCATTGGTATGGTTGCCCACAGTCCGGTAAATCAGGCGATTTATGACGGGCTGACAGTACTGCAACACCGTGGGCAGGATGCCGCGGGTATCATTAGCTGTGAAGATGGACGTCTGCACTTGCGCAAAGACAATGGCCTAGTGCGTGATGTCTTCCATACCCGCCACATGATGCGCCTGCCCGGGAATATGGGCATCGGCCATGTCCGTTATCCGACGGCAGGCTGTGAAAGCTCTGCTGAAGCCCAACCGTTTTACGTCAATTCCCCCTACGGCATCAGCCTGGCGCACAATGGCAATCTAACCAATTCCAACAAACTGAAACAGGAATTGTTTCGGGAAGACCTGCGCCAGATCAACACCGACTCGGATTCGGAAGTCTTGCTGAACGTGCTTGCACATGAACTGCAGCAGCATGCCAAGCTGACGATGGAGGTCGAGGACGTGTTCAAGGCGGTCGCAGGAGTCCACCGGCGTTGCCGTGGGGCGTATGCAGCGGTTGCCATGATTACTGGCTATGGCGTGGTTGCCTTCCGTGATCCCTTCGGCATTCGTCCACTGGTATACGGCAAGCATGAATCCTCCAAAGGCACCGATTACATGATGGCTTCGGAGAGCGTCGCCCTTGATGTGCTTGGTTACGAACTAATCCGCGACGTCGCACCCGGAGAAGCGGTGTTAATCACCCTGGATGGCCGGATATACACCCAGCAGTGTGCAGACAACCCATCGCTAACACCCTGTATCTTTGAGTATGTCTATCTGGCAAGGCCAGACTCGATCATCGATAACGTGTCGGTGTACAAGGCACGCTTGAGAATGGGGGACAAGCTCGCCGACAAATTGCGCAGGATACGCCCTGACCATGACATCGATGTCGTCATCCCGATACCCGATACCAGTCGTACCTCTGCAATGCAGCTGGCGAACAACCTTGGAATCAAGTACCGCGAGGGATTTATCAAGAATCGCTACATCGGCCGGACATTTATCATGCCGGGCCAACAACAGCGTAAAAAATCGGTACGTCAGAAACTGAACGCCATAGAACTTGAATTCAGGGGCAAAAATGTTCTGCTGGTGGATGATTCGATTGTGCGGGGAACCACCTCTTCACAGATTATCGACATGGCACGCGAGGCAGGCGCGAACAAGGTATATTTTGCATCTGCTTCACCCCCTGTCCGTTATCCGAACGTCTATGGCATTGATATGCCTGCCAGCAACGAACTGATCGCCCATGGCCGCACCGAAGAACAGATTGGCAGGGAGATTGGCGCGGACTGGTTGTTGTTTCAGGATCTGGAGGATTTGATTTACGCGGTCAAAAAGGGAAGTCCGGGTATCAAGGGCTTCGATGACTCGGTATTTACCGGGGAATACGTCACCGGCGATATCGATATCAGTTACCTTGACGACCTGCAGTCTATTCGAAGTGATGCCGCCAAGAAGAAACGCCGTGCAAACGAAGACGAAGTGATAGACCTGCACAATTCCGCCTGAAGACGGCTGATCATGTATTGACTGTGTATCGACCCTCGTCTAGCCTCATTGCAGATTGCGCCGATTTGATATCCGCTTGCGGGCGCCTGATAAAGCAGCTAAGCGACGGCACCTGCTTTCGCTGGTCAGAAAGCGGGTTTTTTTATGCCCGGATACTACTCGTCACGGGAGGGCACCATGCCAGACTATGAAGAATTCGAGATCGCAACACGGGCAGTTCGCGTAGGGCAGCACCGCACGGCGGAAGGAGAACATTCCGAAACAATCTTTCCGACCTCCAGCTATGTATTCGCCAGCGCCGCCCAAGCCGCCGCACGGTTTTCCGGTGACCAGCCGGGCAATATTTATTCACGTTTTACCAACCCGACCGTCAGGACATTCGAAGAACGGCTAGCCTCTCTGGAAGGTGCCGAGCGTTGTGTTGCAACGGCATCCGGTATGTCCGCCATCCTCGCAACCTGTGCCGGATTACTGAAGGCAGGTGACCATATCGTCTCCTCACGCAGCATCTTCGGTACCACGACCGTGCTGTTCAGCACCTACCTGCCGCGCTTCGGGATCGAGACAACCTTTGTACCGGTAGCGAATACAGAGGCCTGGGAGGCGGCGATTCGTCCGAACACCCGCCTGCTGTTTCTGGAGACGCCTTCCAACCCGCTAACCGAAATCGCTGACATCCAACAACTCTCCGCGCTGGCAAGATCGAAAGATTGTGTACTGGTTGTCGACAACTGTTTTTGTACGCCGGTACTGCAGCAACCACTGGCACTTGGTGCAGATATCGTGATTCACTCGGCAACCAAGTATCTAGACGGCCAGGGGCGCTGTATCGGTGGTGCGGTAGCCGGTGACAATGAGCGGGTCGGCAAGGAGGTCTATGGCTTCCTGCGCACGGCCGGGCCGACCATGAGCCCGTTCAATGCCTGGGTATTTCTCAAGGGACTGGAAACCTTGCCCATCAGGATGCAGGCACACTGCAGTAGTGCACTGCAGCTTGCGCAGTGGCTGGAAAAACAACCGTTGGTTACCCGGGTGTACCACCCGGGGCTAGCATCGCACCCGCAGCATGACCTCGCGAGTCGCCAGCAGACTGGCTTCGGAGGCATTGTATCCTTCGAATTGCAGGGTGGACAGCAGCAGGCCTGGAAATTCATTGATTCACTGCGTATTTTCTCCATCACGGCAAACCTGGGGGATGCCAAGAGCACGGTCACACACCCGGCGACGACCACACATGGACGTCTTAGCCCCGAGCAACGGGCAGACACGGGTATAACCGATGGCCTGGTCCGTCTGGCAGTGGGACTGGAAGGCGTCAGCGACCTGCAAACCGACCTGGCAAGGGGGCTGGCGGCACTGGCAGCCTGAGGCTTGCGTCACGGAGGGGCGTGTAGACAGGTAAAGGGTGCAGGCATTGCGGATATCCGTACATCACATGGACATGGTGATTGCATACAAAGGTTATTGCCTACCAGACGCACTGGATAGGGCAGGGGATATTTCATGAGGAAAGGAACGAACAACCGAAAGCGAAGTGCCTTGCTGGCCATCCTGTCGATCATCCCGCTGGGAACGGTATGCAGCCAGTCAGCGACATCGCCAGTGGTGCAGACTGAGAATATAACAAACGTCAGTGTCATCCTGTTTGCAGAGCAAGAGGCCGGGATCGATCCATATCCCGTTAGGCTCTTGACGAGTCCGGATTATGTTCGAATCGATGATGGCTATGATGAAAGTGACTATGTGCTGTTTGATCGTCGCACACACACCGTGTTCAGCGTGTCGCATGACGAACACAGTATATTGGAAATCAGGAATCATCCGTTCAGCGGTCCCTTGCCCTCGGATTTAAGCCTGACCGAGATACCTATCGTGGACAAGGAAGCCCCAACCATTGCCGGTAAACAACCTCAGCAGTTTGAATACCTTGCAAATGGAAACACCTGCTACCAGAGCATTTCTGTTAGCGGGCTGCTGGACGAGGCGGTTGCCGGGATGGCCGAGTATGCAGTGGCACTGGGTGAACGGCAGCTGAATAACATGCAGTCCGTACCAGAAACGATGCGCACACCCTGCTTCCTGTCACGCTATGTGTATGCGCCGGGACGACATTACACCCATGGACTGCCCGTTCAGGTATGGGACGATTCAGGATACAACAGATCATTAACTGATTTTCGCACTGGCGAGACGGTCAGGGCAGCGCTGTTCAGCATACCGGACAACTATGAAAGGATGCTGTTGGGTGAGTAACTGCCTAGCTTGCATCCCCTGCAGAAAGCTCCTGTAATTCACAACCGTCAGGAGAGCACACCAGAACACTGCCCTGTTCGTACCAGTCCCCGAGTACAATCCGCTGTGCCGGACGACCGGATACCTGCAGGGCATGGATTGCTGGACGATGTGTATGCCCATGAATCAGGTGCTGAACATTATTCTCCGTCATCACACGGACAACGGTATCTTTATTTACGTCCATAATTGATTCGGCTTTGCCACTGGTTTGTTCGCGGCTGCTGGCGCGCATTGCCTGTGCCATTTGTCGACGCTCATCGAGCGTCTTGGACAGCAACGCTTGCTGCCAGTGGGGATTGCGCACCTTCTCACGAAAGGCCATATATTCAGTGTCGTCGGTACACAGCAAGTCACCGTGCATCAACAGGGTAGGGGTGCCATAGAGATCGATGCATGCGGGATCATCCAGCAGGGTACAGCAACAGCGCTCTGCAAAAGACGGACCCAGCAGAAAATCACGGTTACCGTGCATGATATAAACTGCTGTGCCGGCCAGAGCACATGACTTCAAGCCGTTACACACGACTTGACTCAAAGGGCTGTTGTCATCATCCCCGATCCAGGCTTCAAACAGATCACCGAGTATGTACAGCGCATGGGAACTGGTCGCGCGATTGGCTAGAAAATCAAGAAACAGGGCAGTGATTGCCGGACGCCCGGGATCCAGGTGTAAATCCGAGATAAACAGGGTGTCCGGCATATCGTCAGGGGTAACGTTGCGTTACTCCACGACCGTCACTTTCTGAATAACAACTTCCTCTAGGGGAACATTCTGGTGCCCGGATCGATTGCCGGTCTGAACCTTTTCAATGGCCTCCACAACATCCATACCGTCAGTCACTCTGCCAAATACTGCATAGCCCCAGCCCTGTGCGGTGGGTGATTTGTAATCCAGAAACCCATTGTCTGTCACGTTGATAAAAAATTGCGAGGTGGCGGAATTCGGGTCACTGGTGCGTGCCATTGCCACAGTGCCCTTGGTGTTTTTCAAGCCGTTATCTGCCTCGATCTTGATGGGCGGATTGGTAGGCTTTTGTTTCATGTCATTGTCAAAACCACCTCCCTGGATCATGAAACCTGGAATGACTCGATGGAATACGGTGCCATCATAGTGTCCGGCCTCTGCGTATTTTATGAAGTTTTCGACAGTAACTGGAGCTTTCTGACGGTCCAGCTCCATTGTAATGACACCCTTGCTCGTTTCCATGGTGACTTTTACCATAGCTGCTCCTTTCGCGTTGGATTGATTTGCCTCGGAATAGCCGGTTAATGGTAGCAAACCGACAACGGCGGCCAGCATCAGGCCGAGTAACTGTTTCATTTATGGCTCCCGTGATGTTACTGGTGCGCCAATGATATAAGCTCTGGAGTTGTTTACAAGCCCCGTGGCGGATAGGGGTGGATTTTGAAGCTACAATGGCTTTCCGTTACCATCCTCCCGCGAAACTGTTTCGACAGACCAGGAATCTACCCGCTTCGATGTTAACCATCTATAACTCACTGACCAGTCAAAAAGACCCCTTTGTTCCGATGGAAGCCGGCAAGGTGCGCATGTATGTCTGTGGCATGACGGTCTATGACTATTGCCACCTGGGGCACGCGCGCGTCATGGTGGTGTTCGATGTCGTCGTTCGCTACTTGCGTAGTCGCGGCTACCAGGTGACCTATGTACGCAACATTACCGATGTCGATGACAAGATTATCAAAAGGGCAGCAGAGAATGGTGAGGATATTCATACGCTCACGGAACGCTTCATCCGGATCATGAACGAAGATGCCGCTGCCCTGGGTGTACAACCCCCCGATATCGAGCCACGGGCAACGTCCTCGATGGACGCAATTATTGCCATGATCGAAAAACTGGTCGAGAAACACCATGCCTACCAGGGCGGCAATGGTGATGTCTACTATGATGTCAGCAGCTTCGAGAACTACGGAGCGCTCTCCGGCAAGAACCTGGAAGACCTGCAGGCCGGTGCACGGGTGGCCGTAGACGAATCCAAGGAGGATCCCCTGGACTTTGTACTCTGGAAAGTTGCCAAACCGGACGAGCCAAGCTGGCCCTCACCCTGGGGCAACGGGCGACCTGGCTGGCACATAGAATGTTCGGCCATGTCAACCCGTTGCCTGGGTGCACATTTTGATATTCATGGTGGAGGCATGGATCTGAAGTTTCCTCACCATGAGAACGAAATCGCACAGGCGGAAGCAGCGACCGGAGAGCCTTTCGTGAATTACTGGATGCACAATGGCTTCGTCAGGGTCGATGACGAGAAGATGTCAAAATCGCTGGGGAATTTTTTTACTGTCCGTGAAATACTCAAATCCTACCGGGCAGAAGAAATCCGTTATTTTATCCTGGCCAGCCACTATCGCAGTCCCCTGAATTATTCGCAGGAGAACCTTGAAAACAGCAAATCGGCCCTGACACGTTTGTACACCACTCTGCGGGGGCTGACACCGGTCGATTCCGCGGATGATACCTGTGAACGTTTTAATGCCAGCTTTTACCGGGCCATGGATGACGACTTCAATACGCCTGAGGCAATTGCTGTCATGTTTGATCTGGCTCGTGAAATCAACAAGCACAAGCAGCAACCGGAAACAGCGAATCGGCTGGCAGCCTGTTTAGTCAGGCTTGGCGGTATTCTCGGCTTGTTGCAGGTAAATCCGGACGTCTATTTGCGGGATACTGCGCCTGGACAGGATGACACTACAGGCGCCTTATCCAGCGAGGCTGTGGAAGACCTGATTGCCCGTCGTCTCAAGGCACGCAATGAAAAACACTGGCAGGAGGCAGACCGGATACGTGATGAACTCGAAGCCGCCGGCATTATTCTCGAGGATGGTGCCTCGGGCACACGCTGGCGCCGCAGCTAGGCACTGCGTCAGGAATGCAGCTCTTCAGTAGCATACAGGGTATTTTGCAGCAGGGTGGCAACAGTCATTGGGCCCACGCCACCCGGTACCGGGGTGATCCAGGCCGCACGTTGGCAGGCCGCATCGAATTCGATATCACCAACCAGCCTTCCGTTTTCAAGGCGGTTGATACCGACGTCAATCACGGTAGCCCCTGGCTTTACCCATTCACCCTTTACAACTCCCGGTTTACCCACAGCGACTACCAGAATATCAGCCCGTGCCACGTGCTCCTCGAGGTGGTGCGTGAAGCGGTGACAGGTTGTGACAGTGCAACCTGCAAGCAACAGTTCAAGATTCATCGGGCGTCCGACTATATTGGAGGCACCAACGACCACGGCCTCACGGCCATAAAAGGTTTCCTCTACATGCTCTAGCAAGGTGATGATTCCGTGCGGCGTGCAGGGTCGCAGTGATGGACGCCGCTGAGCAAGACGCCCGATATTACAGGCGTGGAAACCATCCACATCCTTGTCGGGCAGGATGTGCTCTGTCACCATGTCGGCATTGATATGTTCTGGCAGTGGAAACTGAACCAGAATACCGTCAATCGTGCTGTCCCCGTTGAGTTTATCAATCAGATCAAGCAACTGTGCTTCGGTTGTGTCATCGGACAGGGTATACGAATGGGAGATTACGCCGGCTTCCTCGCAGGCCATGACCTTGTTACGGACATAAATTTCTGAGGCCGGATCCTGCCCTACAAGCACCACGGCAAGACCCGGGAGGCGGAGATTTTTGCGTCTGCGCTCATCAATCCTGGCCTTCACGGCCTGGCGCACCTCGGCAGCTATGGCCTTGCCATCGATCAGTTTTGCAACCATGCGGAATCCCGGAGCAGCAATCTAAAGAGGTGCGGATTTTCGCACGTGGCCAGCAACCAGCACAACTCGGTGGCGTATCTTCCGGATAGCAATCTGGCAGCAATCAATTCGCAACCCCACAGCTACCCACACCTGCCATGGGTAATAACCGGCAAGCACCTGATTGACCCTTTTCGGGGTAGCACGTATTATCCCTGAGCCTGATCGGGTGGCAGTTCCTGCGACACCGGACAGGATAGAGAAAACGGGGTATAGCGCAGTCTGGTAGCGCGCCTGCTTTGGGAGCAGGATGTCGGGAGTTCGAATCTCTCTACCCCGACCAATTTTGTTACATTATTTCGAATCGGTAATTTGCGCCTGTAGCTCAGCTGGATAGAGCATCGGCCTTTATGCGCACATCAGGAAGGATGTGCAAAGGGGAGCCTTTGTGAGGAATGGGAACTCACAAAGTGGATCGCACTGTATCGGGGAAACCTTAACAGGTAATGCTGATGGCAATCCCGAGGAAACCATTGGTTGACCCTTCCACTGGTTGGTGTTTAGCATACCGCTAGGCAGTCTCCCGACGGGAAGGCAACCCTGGGTGTTTCAAAAGACTCAGGCCGGTTGACCTGAGGGTAGAGACACCCAGGCATAACCAGTCACGGTATGAAATATTGGCGGCTGATTATCGAGGGGATCCGTAGAGACTATACGTGTGACACCTGAGATGGTGAAGAGATAGTCCAGACCACAAACCCTGAGGGGGCGTTGAAAGACGTAGTTGGTACGCTAAGCCGAGGGTCGCAGGTTCGAGTCCTGCCGGGCGCGCCATCCGTGGCGTGTAGAGAAGTATCTTTATTTGATTTGTTTATTAATGGTGGACGTAGCTCAGTTGGTAGAGCCCTGGATTGTGATTCCAGTCGTCGTGGGTTCGAGTCCCATCGTCCACCCCAATTTGGGCCGTTAGCTCAGCTGGTAGAGCAGGTGACTCTTAATCACTTGGTCGTAGGTTCGAATCCTACACGGCCCACCATATTTTTGCCCGTGCCAGGCACGGGTTTTTTTGTGCGCTGTAAACAGGCATAGAAACGTCGAGGTCCTCATTCAGGCTACATCTGCGTCTAAGTAACGGCTGCATACAAGCCACTATCCTGGTGGGGTATCACGCTACTGCAATGTAGCACTATGCAACTAAATTAGGGGTGCGCAAAGAAGGAATAAATCGTTATAATTTCAGATTGATATCTGCACAATTGACAGTCCGGTGTTGAAACTGGCGAAAGTGGCGGAATTGGTAGACGCGCTGGTTTTAGGTACCAGTGGGGGAACCCGTGAGAGTTCGAGTCTCTCCTTTCGCACCAACTTGACACGGGATGAATAAAATTCCTGATCTATAACGGATGGCACTGGCGCAATCGCTGTGACCAGAAAGTACAGTAAGCTGATAGTAACGAGGTGTATGGATGGAAGTATCCGTAGAAAGTACAGGCGGGCTTAACAGAAGAATGACGGTAAAGGTGCCTGCAGAACGCGTAGAACAGGAAGTTGAGTCACGATTAAAGTCAATGAGTCAGACGGTACGTCTTGCTGGCTTTCGCCCCGGCAAGGTACCCAGGAAGGTGATCGAGCAGAAGTATGGAAAGCAGGTTCGGCATGAGGTGGTTGACCAGGTAATCAACTCAACGTTACAGGATGCCCTGAGCCAGGAAGGCCTGCGGCCGGCTGGCTATCCAAATATCGAACCCGGGGAACCGCAAGCCGGTCAACCACTGGAATATGTTGCAACATTTGAAGTTTTTCCAGAATTGACCAGTGACATTAACTACGGGTTTTCGGTAGTACGACCGATTGTAGAAATCGTTGCCGACGACGTACAGGAAATGCTCGAAAACTTGCGCAAGCAACGCGCCACATGGAATGTGGTTGAACGTGCTGCAATCACAGGCGACCAGGTTACAATCGACTTCGAAGGCACAGTGGAGGGGGCTGCTTTTGCGGGCAACAAGGCTGAAAAGATGCCAGTCGTGCTTGGTTCGGGAAGCATGATACCCGGTTTTGAAGAGCAGTTGATCAATGTTTCAGCCGGTGAAGAGAAGACTATTGACATCACCTTTCCTGATGACTATCCATCAACCGAGGTTGCCGGCAAGGCATCCAAGTTCAATGT
Organism: Gammaproteobacteria bacterium; assembly: GCA_022340485.1. Taxonomy (GTDB): domain Bacteria; phylum Pseudomonadota; class Gammaproteobacteria; order UBA9214; family UBA9214; genus UBA9214. The sequence continues at coordinate 55,304 of JAJDNX010000129.1, forward strand.
GAAGGTCCATTCGGTTTCCGAGACAGTGCTGCCTGAAATTGACGAGGAATTTGCCAGAGCATTTGGTGTAGCGCAAGGTGGGGTGCCGGCACTCACAACGGAAATAAGAAATAACATGGAGCGCGAGCTGAAAGGTCTGGTAAAGTCAAAAATGAAGAGTCAGGTTTTCGAGGGTTTGCTGCAGGACAACCCGGTTGAAGTGCCTGAAAGCCTTGTTGAATCTGAAATAAAAGAATTGCAGCGGCAGGAGGGCAAGCAGGGACTGGATGTCTCTACACTCAGGGAAAGCGCCATAAAGCGGCTAAAGCTTGGAGTCATCGTATCTGAAATTGCCAAGCGAAATCAGATACACCTGGACCCAGACCGAGTCCGGGAACTGGTGGAAACCATTGCGTCTTCCTATGAAAAACCTGAAGAAGTGGTTCAATGGTACTATGGCAACCAGGAGATGCTATCCGGTGTCCAGTCGGCGGTCATAGAAGAACAGGTGGTGGAGTGGATCGTTGAACACAGTGGTATTGATGTACAAGACGAAAAAACCACATTTTTCGCACTCATTGAAGAAGCCAAACAATCTCAAGGACAACCGTGAAATGACCGATAGCTACCCTATGAATGGAGCGCAAAATACACGCGCACTGAATCTGGTGCCCATTGTTGTAGAGCAAACCGCTAGGGGTGAACGTTCCTACGATATTTACTCGAGGCTGCTGAAAGAGCGTGTAATCTTCATGGTTGGCCCGGTGGAAGATTACATGGCGAATGTTATTGTTGCACAGATGCTATTCCTCGAATCGGAGAACCCCGACAAGGATATACACCTGTACATCAATTCACCCGGTGGTTCCGTTACAGCTGGCCTGGCTATCTACGACACCATGCAGTTCATCAAGGCTGATGTCAGCACCATGTGTATAGGCCAGGCTGCCAGTATGGGAGCACTGTTACTTTCCGGGGGGGCCAAGGGTAAACGCAACTGCCTGCCACATTCCCGCGTCATGATCCATCAGCCACTGGGTGGCTTCCAGGGCCAGGCAACAGATATCGATATCCATGCACGAGAAATCCTGTTGATCAGGGAAAAACTCAACCTGATTCTGTCCAACCATACAGGCCAGCCGCTGGAAAAGATCAGGGACGATACCGATCGAGATCATTTCCTGGGGGCCGAAGAAGCCAAAGCGTACGGACTGATCGATGAAATCATAAACCAGCGAACCGATGCTACCGGACCCGGTACAAGCTAAATTTCGCTGGGTACAGAGATGTCAATAATCCGCCTTTTCAGGCAAAATCTTTCTGAAACCCATTGTTATGGTTGAAGTTTACAATACATAACAGGGTATCGAAGGAGTTGATTTATAATAACAATTAATGATAAATAGTTACTTGAAACGAACAGTGCTTGATCAACGTGAGGGTTTTGTATGAGCAACGATCGAAATAGCAAGGGAGAAGACGGTAAATTGCTCTACTGCTCCTTTTGCGGCAAAAGCCAGCACGAGGTAAGAAAACTGATAGCAGGGCCCTCCGTGTTCGTTTGCGACGAGTGTGTCGAACTATGCAACGACATTATTCGCGAGGAGATGCAGGACAAGTCCAGCACAGCGGGAGAGAAACTGCCGAAGCCGCAGGAAATCAACGATGTACTTAATGAGTATGTCATCGGTCAGCACCGCGCAAAACGCGTTTTGTCCGTAGCTGTATATAATCACTACAAGCGTCTGGAGGCACAGAATAAAAAAGACGATGTAGAACTCTCAAAGAGCAATATCCTCCTCATCGGTCCAACCGGCTCAGGCAAAACATTGCTTGCCGAAACGCTAGCACGGTTGCTGGATGTGCCCTTCACCATTGCCGATGCAACCACACTTACGGAGGCAGGCTATGTTGGTGAAGATGTCGAGAACATTATCCAGAAATTGCTGCAAAAGTGTGATTACGACGTCGACAAGGCACAGACCGGCATTGTCTATATTGATGAAATAGACAAGATCTCCAGAAAATCGGATAACCCGTCAATAACCCGCGATGTATCCGGTGAGGGAGTACAACAAGCGCTGCTGAAACTGATAGAGGGAACCATTGCATCCGTGCCGCCGCAGGGCGGACGCAAACATCCGCAGCAGGAATTTCTTCAGGTCAATACCTCCAATATTCTGTTCATTGTAGGTGGCGCCTTTGCCGGCCTTGACAAGATCATTCGCAGCCGTTCGGAAAAAGGCGGTATCGGGTTCTCTGCCGAAATCAAGAGCAAGGATAAGGAACTCAGCATTGGAGAAGTCCTCTACGATGTTGAACCACAGGACCTCATCAAGTATGGCCTGATTCCCGAGTTCGTTGGACGGCTTCCGGTAGTTGCAACTCTTGAGGAACTCGATGAAAACGCTCTGGTGCAAATCCTGACCGAACCCAAGAATGCACTGACCAGGCAATATGAAAAACTGTTTCACATGGAGGGCTGTGAAATAGAATTCAGGGAAGATGCCTTGCGGGCAGTCGCACGCAAAGCGATGGAAAGGAAGACCGGTGCTCGCGGGTTGCGCACCATTCTGGAGCAAGTGTTACTGGATACTATGTACGATCTTCCATCACTTGAGAACGTCAGAAAAGTGCTCATTGACGAGAATGTGATCGTTGGTGATGCCAAACCGTACATGATTTTTGACACACCGGGTGCCATTGCCGCATCCGAGTAGTTTATTTTCTTCTTAATATCTAACAACTTAACTTGTTAGACATCTTTATTGCCAGTATGGCATGGTCTTTGCTGCATAGTGAGTACCTGTCAAATTGATGGTTGAAGTGCCGTATCTGGACCCCATATTAGAAACTCATGGTTACGGTTTCTAAATCAATCATACAGAACGACGGGCAAGACACCGGTCAGGGTGCTGTCATGGCAGGAACCTGGCAGATTGCTACCGATAACCCGGACTACACAGACTTATATTTAGGAATGGATGGGCACTGATATGACAGATCAAGCCGCAAATGCTATACCGGTCTTGCCACTGCGGGATGTTGTTGTTTATCCCCATATGGTGATCCCGCTTTTCGTTGGTCGCGAGAAATCGATTAATGCACTGGATACCGCCATGCAGGAGGACAAGAAAATCCTGCTGGTTGCACAGAAGAATGCAGAAATAGACGACCCATCGGTCGAGGATATCCATAAAATCGGGACATTATCCACCATTCTCCAGTTGCTAAAGCTTCCTGATGGCACAGTCAAGGTGCTTGTTGAAGGTGCCGAGCGTGTTCGCGTCATAGAGTACGAGGATACTGATGCCTTTTTCGTTGCACACGTTGAAGTACTCTCGCAGGAACAGGACGAGGATGTAAAAGAGCTTGATGTTCTGAAACGCTCCTTGCTGGCGATGTTTGACCAGTATGTGAAATTAAACAAGAAAGTCCCGCCCGAGATTCTCACCTCATTGTCCGGAATTGAGGAGCCCGGACGACTGGCAGACACCATCGCTGCACACATGTCACTGAAACTCGATGAGAAACAGAAGATACTAGAGATCGTCAGCAGCCATACACGACTGGAGCGGCTGATGGTCCTCATCGAAGGCGAAATCGATATTATGCAGATCGAGAAACGCATTCGTGGCCGCGTCAAACAGCAGATGGAGAAAAGCCAGCGCGAGTATTACCTGAACGAACAGATGAAAGCCATCCAGAAAGAAATTGGCGACATGGACGACGTTCCAAACGAGCTGGAAGAGCTGGAACAGAAAATAGAAAAGGCCGGTATGAGCAAGGAGGCCAAGGAAAAGGCCACCTCAGAGATGAACAAGCTGAAGATGATGTCACCGATGTCAGCAGAAGCAACGGTGGTAAGAAATTATATCGACTGGCTGGTTAGCGTACCCTGGAAAAAAAGGTCCAAGATCCGCCATGATCTGGCTGCCGCAGAAGCGGTTCTTGAGGAAGATCATTATGGACTGGAGAAGGTCAAGGAACGCATTCTCGAATACCTGGCGGTACAGCAACGTGTAAAGAAACTGAAGGGACCGATCCTGTGCCTGGTAGGACCTCCCGGTGTTGGCAAGACTTCCCTGGGGCGTTCCATTGCCCGTGCAACGGGTCGCAAGTTCACCCGCATGTCACTGGGCGGTGTACGTGATGAAGCTGAAATACGTGGTCATCGTCGCACCTACATCGGTTCACTGCCCGGTAAGATCGTACAGAACCTGTCAAAGATGTCTGTGAGGAATCCTTTGTTCCTGCTTGATGAACTGGACAAGATGTCGATGGATTTTCGCGGCGATCCGTCCTCGGCATTGCTGGAAGTCCTGGATCCCGAGCAGAACAATACCTTCAATGACCATTATCTTGAGGTTGATTTCGACCTGTCGGATGTCATGTTTGTCGCCACGGCCAACACCTTGAATATACCCGGACCCTTGTTGGATCGCATGGAGGTTATCCGCATACCCGGCTATACAGAAGATGAGAAAATCAACATTGCAATGCGTTATTTGTTGCCTAAACAGATCGAAAGCAACGGTCTCGACAGTGGCGAGATTTCGGTCAGCCAGCACGCCATTCGTGACATTGTTCGCTATTACACACGCGAGGCTGGTGTACGCAACCTGGAACGCGAGATATCCAAGATCTGTCGCAAGGTCGTCAAGGAACTGGTACTACACGAGAAAGGCAAAAAGGTCACAATCACCCCGAGGAATCTCGAAAAATACCTCGGTGTTAAACGTTTCCGGTACGGACTTGCTGAAGAATATGATCAGGTTGGACAGGTCACTGGTCTCGCATGGACCGAAGTCGGTGGCGAACTGCTGACTATAGAATCGGCCATCGTACCCGGCAAGGGTAAGATGATTCACACCGGTCAATTGGGCGAGGTTATGCAGGAATCTATCCATGCAGCAACCACGGTTGTACGCAGCCGTTCGAATGCACTGGGTATCGACCCCGAGTTCTATCAGAAATACGACATCCATATCCATGTACCCGAAGGAGCGACACCGAAGGATGGACCAAGTGCCGGTGTAGGCATGTGTACCGCACTGGTTTCCGCGCTGACCAACATCCCGGTACGGTCGGATGTGGCCATGACAGGTGAAATCACGTTGCGCGGGGAAGTACTACCGATTGGCGGCTTGAAGGAAAAGTTGCTTGCTGCACACCGGGGCGGTATATCTATCGTTCTGATTCCTGAGGAAAATCGCAAGGATCTTGCTGAAATCCCGAAGAACGTAAAGGAAAAACTGGATATCCGGCCAGTACGCTGGATTGACCAGGTCCTTGAAGTGGCACTCCAGCATCAGCCAACACCACTGGAGGAGGCGGATAACAAGGAACCCGCCAAGAGCAAAAGCAAGGTAAAAGCTAAACCTTTGCGAGCCCATTAAGCCCCGGCAGAGTACAACAAACCCGACGACAGTTCGACTCAATGAATCGGCTGTTGCCGGGTTTTTTGCTGCGAATAACTGTGCTTTAATACGCACTCATTGAAACGGGGGTACCCGGATAACTATTCAGGGTGTAGGTACTCGGTAAGTACCGGTTTTTTTCTCAACGATAAATAATAGAGGAAGTTAATATATGAACAAATCTGAACTGATTGACGCTGTAGCCAGTGAGGCAGACCTTTCCAAGGCAGATGCAACACGAGCAACAGATGCCGTACTGGATAGTATTATTGCAACACTCGGCAAGGGTGATCAGGTAAACCTGGTAGGGTTTGGTACATTCAATGTTCGCGAACGGGCTGCCAGAACCGGCCGTAATCCACAGACCGGTGAAACGATTCAGATAAAGGCATCCAGGTCCCCCGGATTCAAGGCTGGCAAAGCTTTCAAGGATGCCGTAAACTAGCGCGCCTTCGGGTGCTTAGCTCAGCTGGGAGAGCGTCGCCCTTACAAGGCGAATGTCGGGGGTTCGATCCCCTCAGCACCCACCAAGGATCAGGAGTGGTAGTTCAGC